>JALYZK010000044.1 GCA_030945705.1 Vulcanimicrobiota bacterium
GCGTTGCGCTGATAGCACAGCAAACGCCCGGTTCCGAAGAATTACGACGGCATGCGGCGCCGATTCGCGAGGCGCGTCCGACAGCGGTCAATCTGGCATGGGCAGTTGATCGAGTTTTGGACTCGCCAAATAAGTTATCCGAAGCGCAAGCGATTCATCGTGAACAAATAGACGTCGATCGGCGGATCTGCGCCGCTGCTTTGGAAGTTTTTCCCAACCGCGCGGAAGTTCTCACTCACTGCAACACCGGACCGCTCGCAACAGGGGGCGAGGGAACGGCCGTGGGTGCAATTATCGCCGCTTCGCGGGCGGGCAAAGCGATTCACGTTTATGTCGGCGAAACACGTCCACTGTTACAGGGTTCCCGAATAACACTTTTTGAGTTGGAACGCGCCGGTGTCGAGGCCACGCTCATTGTTGATGCTGCTGCGGCGGTCACGATGCAGCGAAAAAACATCGATCTCGTGATCGTCGGCGCAGACCGGATAGCCCGTAACGGCGATGCCGCAAACAAAGTGGGAACGTACGCGCTTGCGATTGCGGCGGCACATCATGGCATACCTTTTTACGTGGCTGCTCCGCGTTCGAGCTTTGACTTTACGATTACTCGCGGCCAGGAGATTGCGATTGAAGAACGAGCCCATCACGAGGTGCGGGCGCATACTCGTGCGTATAATCCTGCCTTCGACGTAACTCCGGGCCACTTGATAACAGCATTTATTACCGAATTTGGCTTGGTTCGTCCGCCGTATTACGAGGCGATTGAGGCCTTGCAATGGCGCCCGCAGCTCATGGAGATTGCGCACTGAAGTTTTACGACTTTGTCGACAAGGCACCCGCGATTGGTAACTTGGTGATTATCGAAGGCACGGAGCGAACGCTCGCGGAGCGCGCCCTTGATATCGTAATGGAGCGCACAGTGCCGGCGGATGTACGCGATCTTAATTTAGAGCGCCTTTCGGCTCCGGACATGGAATCAACGGCGCGCGTCGCGGAAGCCACGCAAGCGATGCCGTTCCTTGCGGCCACGCGACTGGTAATCGTGACGGATACGCAAACGTTGCGCGCCGCAGCGCGCCGGGAGTTGTGGCAAGTCGCGCAAAGCGTTCCCACTGGCAATACCTTGGTGCTGCTGGACCTTCTTTCGCCCAAAGCGATGCGTCCCCAAGCCTTCGGACAACTCGCCGGGAAAAAAGCCTTGTGCATCGATACGAGCCTTAGCGAAGCCGTGCGTGTCCGATATATCCGCGAACTGCTTGCGGAGTTGGGGGTCCAAGCTGAGGGACGGGTGATCGACGAACTTTCGCGCAGCAACGCGGAATTGGCGGCGGTGCGCAGCGATCTGGAAAAACTATCGCTCACTGGTAAACGCATTGGTTTTAAAGATTTGGAACGCGAGAGTCTAGCGATTGAAGATCCCAAAGCGTATCGATATGCAAGCGCTCTAATCGAGGGGAAAGCTGCTCAAGCGCTGCAGCTCGCTTCTGAAATGTTTGCAAACGATCCGCGTGGCGCGGCCATCCCGCTCGTGGCAGCGTTAGCAAGTGAATACGCACTCATTTGGGAAGTGGCCCGTCCGGGAGGCGACCTTCCGGCGCGCGCAAAGTGGCGCGAGCGTTTTCTTCGTCCGCTTGCCCGGCGTATCGGCGAGGAGCGCGCGCGCGCGGGGTTCGAGCGCGCGGTGCGCGGATTCGAGTCGATCGTCACCGGAACAATCGACCAGCCGCGCTTGCTGGTAGAAATGCTCACGGCCGAACTGGCCGCTTTGTAGTGGACTCCACGTCATACGCTTCTCCGTTTTCCTGGAGGTATGGCAGCGTGCAGCTTCGCACGCTGTTTTCCGAGCACGAAAGGCGCAGACTGTGGCGTGCCGTTTGGCTTGCGCTGGCAGAATCTCAAGCGCAGGATGGGCTGATTTCGCGCGAGGAGTTAGAGGATCTGCACGCTCATCGAAATGACATCGACATCGACGCAGCGTTAACGATCGAGCGAGAAATTCACCACGATCTCATGGCCGAAATCCGCGTCTTTGCGAGCCAGGCGCCGGTTGGCGGTGGAAAACTCCATTTGGGCTCAACCTCAATGGACATTGAAGACACGGTCGAGATTTACCGTTTGCGCCGTGCATTATCGTTCATTGGTTCTTCGCTTGACCAGCTTTTGCGCAGTTTTGCCCGAGAAGTCGAGCAACACGCCGATCTTGTTTGCATGGGATTTACCCATTTGCAACCGGCCGAGCCAACGACCCTAGGTTATCGCCTTGCGGCGTACGCACAAGACCTGCTCATCGACGAGCAAAACCTCCGTTTTGTTTTCGGCAATCTTACTGCCAAAGGCTTACGGGGCGCTGTCGGCACCTCAGCATCCTACGATCGCCTTCTTGCGGGGACTGCCGGAAGCTCTGCGGCACAAGAAACGTACGTGCTCGAAAAATTCGGACTGACGGCGCGCGATGTAAGCACGCAAACGTATCCTCGCAAGCTCGACTATCTCGTTCTTTCCGCGTTAGCGGGACTCGCTGCTTCACTTTCCAAGTTTGCCGGCGATATCCGGATTCTCAGTTCGCCGGAATTTGGTGAAGTTTTTGAACCGTTCGGTAAGGCCCAGGTTGGCAGCTCCGCAATGCCATTCAAACGTAACCCCATTCTGTGTGAGCGAATCAATTCGCTTTCGCGATTGCTTCCAAACTTTGCGGACGTAGCGTGGCAGAACGCGGCGACGAATTATCTGGAGCGGACGTTGGATGACAGCGCGAACCGAAGGACAATTCTTCCCGAGGCCTTACTCTGCGCCGATGAAATCGTTAGCCTGGCGCGCCGCGTCGTGGATGGCCTGCGGGTGGACGTTCGCCGCGTTTCTCAAAATTTGCGTACCTACGGTCCGTTTTCGGGAACCGAGGCGGTGATGATGGAGGCGGTGCGTTCGGGGGCTAACCGCCAGGAGGTCCACGAGAAAATACGCACCGCCGCTATGGAGGCCTGGAGCGCACTTTCTCGGGGCGAAGAGAATCCGCTGGGGACACTCTTGACCGAAGACGCTGCGTTTACGCAACGCATGGATCCTGCCGAAATTCGCCGCTTGCTGGAACCCGTAAAACACATCGGAACGGCCGCCGTTCGTGCACGTAAAGTCGCCTGGGAAATCGGCGAATTGGATGATTTCCCCCAACAATCGGAGGCGATTCCTTGAACAAAGGCATGGAGATCACGCGCGGTAAGACCAAGGTTTTATACGAGCAGGCCGGCCAGCCCGACACGCTGGTGGTGACCCAGCTCGATGCTATCTCGGCCGGCGACGGTTCGCGACGAGACGTGATTGTGGGCAAGGGGCGTCTTGCGGCAAAAACGACGGGTCGCATTTTTCGGCTGTTAAACCTATGCGGACTTCCGACCCACTACCTCTCTGGTGGCGAGGACGACGACGATAACGAAATGTTGGTGCGGCGTTGCAACATGCTTCCGCTGGAAGTGGTCGTGCGTGGCGTCGCAGCCGGATCGCTGGTGCGCCGCAGACCTGGCCTTGCGCGCGGAACCTTACTCGTACCGCGTATGATCGAATTCTTTTCAAAGGATGATGCGAATCACGACCCACTGATCGAGGCCGAGCAAATTATTTCAAATGGCATTGCGGCACCGGCTGAACTTGGCGCAATGAGCGAAATCGCCCGCCTGACGTTCGATGTCCTTGCACACGCTTGGAGACGGCGCGATACGTTGCTCGTTGATCTCAAACTCGAGTTCGGGCGAATCACGAGCGGCGATGGAAAGGGCAGTTTGGTGATCGCCGATGTCATCGATAATGATTCGTGGCGGGTTTGGCCTCAGGGGCGCGAAGATCTTATGCTAGACAAGCAGATCTACCGCAATCTGGAGTCCGTCGCACCGCAAGATCTGGACCGGGTGAAGTCCGCGTACGAAAACGTTGCGGACACGGTGGGGACATTCCCGGTTATGCGCCCTGGAATGATCGCCATCATTTGCGACGGCCCGGAATTCATGGAGCAGAGCGGGAACATCGTCAATGCGCTCAACGGCTTTGGTCTGCCGAGCGTCCGTCATGTCGCTTCAGCCTACAAGACGCCGGGATTCGTGCTTCAGTTGACGCAACAGTTGGATGCGACATTCCCGCGTCTAGTTTTCGTTGCATGCGGCGCGCCGGATAGTCCGCTGCAGCCGATGCTTGAAGGCATTACAACCAATCCAGCCTTCGATGGTTCGCAAAGTCCGGATGTCGTTGCGCTGCGCTGCGCGAAGGCGCTGGCCTTGGAAGATACGGTGCTTTTTGGAAGGACGCTGCTAACTCAAACCAATGCCCGTTCCGCAGTGATGCAAGCAGATGCGAGTTTGAACGCTGCACTCGTGCAAAACACCATGCTTGCCTAGTCTGGTGACCGCCCGAAGTGAATTTTGTGTTTCAGGGCGCACCGACGAGCAGCTACGCGAAGCAGCGGATACGGCGGGTCTAGCATTGCGCGTCGACGAGCTGCGTGGCATTGCCCACAACCTGGGCCGCGACCCGTCGTTGGTTGAGATTCACGCCTTTAACGCTCAATGGAGCGAACACTGTTCGTATAAAAGCAGCCGGCGCTTATTGCGTGAGCTGCCCACCACCGGTCCCACCGTCATGCAAGGGCCGGCTGAAGATGCCGGTATATTGCATCTGGGCGAGTGGGACGGCACTCGCTACGGTATTGTCATCGGTCACGAATCCCACAACCATCCGTCGCAAGTCGTTCCGTTCGAAGGCGCGGCCACGGGCGTTGGAGGCATCGTACGCGATGTGCTGTGCATGGGGGCGACGGTTGTAGCCATTGCAGATCCGCTGCGTTTTGGCCGGATTGAGAACGCGCATTCGCATCAGCGCTATGTAGCACGAAGCGTTGTTGACGGTATCGCAGCGTATGGCAATGCTATTGGAATACCGAATATCGCCGGCGATGTCTATTTCGACGAAGGATTCGCCGACAATTGCCTGGTCAATGTGGTCGCGCTCGGGCTCCTAAAAGAAGAGGACATTATCCATTCTGCCGCCCCGAGCGGTTCGGCCGGTTGGGATATCGTTCTTGTTGGCAAAGCGGCCGATGCAAGCGGTTTCGGTGGCGCAGCTTTTTCATCCCTGGCACTTGATGCGGTAGACGAGGACGCCAACAAGGGCGCCGTACAAGTGCCCGATCCCTTTTTGAAAAACGTTATCATGCGTGCATCTTATCGCGTGTTCGAGATGCTGCGTGAGGAGCGAGTCACTGCAGGCTTCAAGGACTTGGGTGCCGGCGGAATCATGGGTTGCACTGCGGAGTTGTGCGCCGCTGGAGGCTACGGCGCAATCATCGATTTGGATGATGTGTCAACCAGCCAAACAGATCTTGCCGCGGCCGTCATTGCCCTCGGCGAGACGCAAGAGCGCCTAGCCTGGATAGTTCCGCCGCACATCACGCCTCGAGTGCTGGAAATATATAACCGTGAGTTCTCCTTGCCAGAAATAGCCCGCGGTGCACGTGCCGCGGTAATTGGTATCGTGCAAGACGAAAAACGGTACGTCTTGCGCCGGGGCCCCGACGTGGTCATGGACGTGCCGATCGACTTTTTAACGGGTGCGATCGCGGAGGAGCACGTCGCACAGACTGGGAGCTCGCAGAACGGAGCGCAAAGCGATGTTCCGCGCGATATCGACGTAGTTGCGTACTTGCCTCGAGTTTTAGGGCATCGCGACGTTTGTTCCCGGGAACCGCTGTACCGTCAGTATGACGGCGTGGTCCGCGGTACCACGGTGATACCGCGTGGTTTTGCTGACGCTGGTGTGATCGCGCCCATCCCGGGGTCTCCCCTGGGAATCGCTTTGAGCGTTGACGGCAATCCGCGTTACTCAAAGCTTTCACCCAAAGTTGCGGCGGAGCTGGCGGTCTGCGAAGCCAACCGCAACGTCATCGCCGTGGGGGCGCGACCTCTGGGCTTGACCGATTGCCTCAATTTTGGGAATCCGCAAAAACCGTCGCATTATTCCGAACTTCGCAGCGCAATAGAAGGATTGGCCTATGCGGCGCGTCGCTTAGAAACGCCCTATGTATCCGGCAACGTCAGCTTGTACAATGAAGCCAAGGATGGGAGCGCGATTCCCGCTTCTCCGATCGTCGCATGCGTGGGCGGCATTTCCGACATTTCCAAAACAGCATCGCTTTCACTCAAATGTGCTGGCTCGAGACTGTACCTATTCGGCCGCCGTCAAGCTGCGCTCGGCGCATCTGTCGTTGCCGAACTTGCCGGACTGGAGGGCTGCCTGCCCTTCGCCGATTATGAAGGGCTGCAGGCCGAGCGCGAATTCATTCTACGCGCCTACCAAGATGACATGATTTTGGCCGCCCACGACATCTCCGACGGAGGACTGCTAACGGCACTCGCTGAGATGGCCTTCGGCGACGGCTCGTTTGCGTGCGGAGCACGCATTGGTTGCTGGGATGATTGGGCACCAGAGGTAGGGGCGGCAGCCGCGTACTTTGGCGAAACCGGTGGCTTCCTCGTAGAAGTGGACTCCGCACGCGACGAAGATTTCCGCGCGCCTGCGGTACCCAGCGCGCTGTTCCGAAAATGTATTGGTGAAACGGTGCAAGAGCCGGTGCTTTGTGTCGGAGCTGCCCGCTTCGAGCTTGATGCTCTCTATGAGGCGTGGAGCACTCCGCTGGTTGAGGCGTATCCATGAGCGCTCGCGTTGCGATTGTGGTTTTCCCTGGATCCAATAGCGAAGAAGAGACATTGCGGGCGGCGCGTCAGGCCGGTATGGATGCGACGCTCGTGCATTGGGATGTTCGAGACCTGGATCGCTTCGATGCCTATATCCTACCCGGTGGCTTTGCATACGAAGATCGTGTCCGTGCCGGTGCGATTGCAGCTCACGATCGGATTTTGGACGCGGTGATCGACGGCGCTCT
Organism: Vulcanimicrobiota bacterium; assembly: GCA_030945705.1. GTDB lineage: Bacteria > Vulcanimicrobiota > Vulcanimicrobiia > Vulcanimicrobiales > Vulcanimicrobiaceae > JALYZK01. Next base: position 6,923 of record JALYZK010000044.1, read on the forward strand.
GATGGGCAAGCTCGTCCTGGGAATTTGCAACGGCGCGCAGATTCTTTTGGAAGCCGGCCTGATTCCAGGCACCGGTGAAGTGCGCCGCCCGACTGCCGCGTTCACGCACAATGCCCCATCGCGACGCTTCATTTGTAGGCACGTACATGTGAAACTTGCCATTGCTCCGCAGCGCTGCGCCATCACGGCGCATCTGCCGGAGGGTGCGGTGCTGCCCGCCTGGGCAGCACACGCGGAGGGCCGGCTTGCAGCGCACCCCGATGATCTCGAGCGTCTTACTGCCGGTCAACATATCGCTTTCGTGTACGCGCAAGCAGACGGTACAACGGATGCAAGGGCCGTTCCGAACGGATCGGCGCTCGGCGCGGCTGCGCTGTGCAATGCCGCTGGTAACGTGTTAGGGATTATGCCGCACCCTGAACGGGATGCTTGGATGTTTCAACGGCGCGACGGCCCTGAGCGCTTGTCTGCTCAGGGTAGAGCGTCAGCGATGCTGGCACCCTGCGGTGGTTTCGCAATCTTCACAAGTTTTGCGCGAGGACTGCGGCTATCGTGACGCAGTGCGTGATCGGCATTCGCCTAAAGATCCCGGACAATGAAGCCCATACCGCTCTTGCCACCCTGCAGCGCCTCGCCGTACCGGTGACGAAGCTGCAGCGTACGCAAATCTGGGATTTTGAAATTCTCGGTGACGTAGAACGGCTTTTGGCGGCGGTGCAAAAAAATGAAGGACTCTTCAATGCCAACAAACATGAAATCGTTACATTTGTGCGAGCTGTGCCGCGCGGCGGGGAAGTTTGGATCCAAGAACTGGGGGCGGCTCTGGATGCACGCGACCTTTTTGCCGGAAAGCCGGCTGCTAGCGTGATCGCGGTCCGCCGTTACACTGGATGGCGCATGTTCGCGTCAAACGGCGAGCCGTCGGACGCACATATCGTACACATGGCGAGCGAGCGATTGTTGTGCAATCCCGCGATTGAAAGGGCAATCATGTGATCGTAACGCAACGACTCGACTCTGGGCTTGAGGGCACCGTCTCGGGCGGGTTTTACACCATTGCGACGCTCGGATCACATTCGGCATTGCAAATTCTTAAGGGCGCTCACGACGAGGGATTTCAAACCCTGGCCCTTGCGAACTCCGCGACCGAACGGCTTTATCGTTCGTTTGATTTCGTGGACGAAGTCATCGACATCGGAAACTATGAAGACTTCCCCAGCCAAGTCCGAGTTCTCGACGGGCGCAAAGTTATTATCGTCCCGCATGGTTCCTTCGTGGCATATCTCTCGCTTGACGAGCACAAGAGAATGACCATCCCCTACTTTGGAAACAAGGCGATTCTGGATTGGGAAGCGAGTCGAGAGCTTCAGCGTCAATGGCTCTCCAAAGCAGGCTTGAATTTGCCGCGGCAATTTAGGAGCGGTAGCGAGATCGACCGTCCCGTAATCGTTAAACTGTACGGCGCTCAAGGCGGCAAAGGCTATATGTTCCTGCGCGATGCGGCCGACTTTGAGGAACGCGCCGGCTTGCTTGCGCGGCGCAATTATATCTTGCAAGAGTACATTATCGGTGTGCCCCTATACATTCATTATTTTTATTCTCCGCTCACGGGAAAGCTCGAAATAATGAGCATGGATCGACGTTATGAAACAAACGTTGATTCTCTAGGGCGCATTCCGTCGAAAGCGCAAGAAGGAATGGATGTAGAACCTTCATACGTCGTGGTGGGAAACTCACCCATCTCCTTACGCGAGTCGATGCTGGCTGAAGCCTACCAAATGGGCGAAGAACTCGTGCGGGTCAGCAGGGAAATTTGTCCTCCAAAGGGACTCTTCGGCGCGTTCTGCATCGAAACCATTATTACGCCTGACGCTCAATTCTACATTATGGAAATTTCGGCGCGAATCGTTGCGGGCACCAATTTGTTCATCGATGGCTCTCCGTATTCTTACCTGAATTACAGCGAGCCGATGTCCACGGG
>JALYZK010000046.1 GCA_030945705.1 Vulcanimicrobiota bacterium
AAGAAGGCACCGTCAAAGAAGTTCATCCGCACGAAGTGCTCGTGCGAATTAAGACTGCAGCGGGGCATGAAGACCGCAAATACGCACGCGAAGCCTTGCGCCTTGACGCCACGATGAAAGAAGCAACCGGCTTCATCCACCATTGAGAACATGACCTCGCGCCGGCGCTGCGCTTGGGCTGAAAACGACCCGCTTCTGCGCGATTACCATGACAAGGAGTGGGGCGTGCCGCAGCACGATAGTCGCGCGCTCTGGGAGGCGCTCGTCCTCGACGGATTCCAGGCGGGATTGGCATGGATCACGATCTTACGCAAACGCGATGCGTTTCGCATAGCTTTCGACGGTTTTGATCCAAACGCGGTAGCAGGGTACAGAGAAAACGATGTCAATCGCCTGATGGATAACCCGGAAATTGTGCGCTCACGTCCTAAAATCATTGCAGCGATTGGCGGCGCACGCGCCTACTTGGCAATGCAGAGAGCCGGTGAAGACTTTTCGACGTTCGTATGGTGCACCATCGGCGGGAAACAGATCCAAAACACCATTCCCGCCCTAGTCAAGAGCCCGCTTTCAGAGCAACTCTCCGCGGCTCTCAAGCAGCGCGGTTTCAAATTCGTTGGACCTGTAATCGTGTACGCGTGGATGCAGGCGATGGGAATGGTTAACGACCACGATCTCAATTGTTTTCGGCGGAACGGCGTCACGAAAGATCATTGAAGCGACCGCAGCGCTGAGCGCGATTTACGAACGAATGTCACCCAGTTCTAACACTCGCGCGGCTCAGTAAAATGGTAACGTTGTCCGACAACGCGTCTACAACTGCTTGCTGCGGCTCAGCGGCGTCGTCCACCAAATCATGTACCGGTAACCGGGCTTTTTGTTCTGAGCCATGTACGTTTCCGCGTAGACATGGACAAAGCGTGCGAGATGGTACTCCAGGTCGACGTTTCCCGACTGTAATTGATTGCCCAGACCGTCGTTCGTGAATTCCTTACGCACGCTCACGAGTAAATCCTGATGGAGAAAAGTCTTGAAGAGTTCAAAGGTCGCGGCTGTGCTCGCAGCGGCAGCATTGCCGCCGCCGGGATTTGCATCAAGGGCATTTTGATAGATTAAAAGGATGCCTGGCAAAGCGCCCATAGGATCTCGCTGTACGTATCCCGCGATGGAGCGATACTGATCCGTACCGCCTTCGGGCAATGGGGAAGAACCGCGTGACCCAAAAAGACCGAATTCGAGCGGACGGTCCTTATTTGCGTTAGCGAGCTTCCATTGCAGCGTTTTATCGGTATTGTTTGAGAAGTTGCTCGAGCCGCCGAGGTCGCCGCCAGCACCCAGCCACGCGATCTCCGCGTCGAGCGAACCATGCACGTACGAAAAGCGGCTGCCCCAGCGATTGTTGGCTAACTGGTATTGGTGCTCTCCCACCGTTAAACCGGGTGCGGCAAAGCCGGCCAGATCGAACCACTGCCCAAAGGGAGAAGGTGCCGGTGTCTGAATCTTCCCGAAGAAAAGATGTCCGTTGCTGCCAAACAAGCTATTATAGCTGACCCATGCGGTGTCCAGGCCGCCTGCTTGACCGTTTTGTTGCAGCCATTGCTGAACGTGATACGTCCAGTTGCCGGTGTTGCCGATAGCATGAACCGCTACGTTTCCCAACTGCAGTTTATGTGGCGCATTTGGATCTTGGGAGTCAAACGATGGATTAACTCCGACCCATACGGGCAGTGACTTTTTTAGGGTGGCGTGATCCAGCGCAGCGTATGCGGTGCGCTGCACGTAGCGCCCGTACGCATTGAGGCCGGGTACCGAAGTGTGGCACAGCGTGCATTTTGCAGCGTACGCTTGTGCGAACGGGGGCATAGCGAAGCTGCGCCCAATCCCGCTCAGCACCCCCGCGGCGGTCAACGCGACGGTTGCGATAACCGCTTTACGGTTCAACGACAACGGTCAGAGCCATGTCTGCGTGCTTGTCGCCGCAAATGGTCTGGCAGCGAATGGTAAACGTCCCAGCCTTTTTTGGAGTCACCTCGATATGGTTCGTCTTATCGGCACTGAGAATGGTGTTGGGGATACCGAGATCGCTCGAGGCGATACCGTGCACGCCTTCGGTGTGATTGAATTCGAGTGTCGTCGTCTGGCCGACATGCATGACGATTCTATTTGGTGTAAACGAGCTGGGCACAGCCGTAATCTGAATCGTCGAAGACCCATTCGCTGATGCTCCCGCGAGAATTGTGAAAAGAAGGATTGCTGAGCTTAGACTTGATGCCCAGCGCGAGATCGTGCGTATAAACATTGGAACCTCCCGAACACCGCGTTCGGCGGCGTTCAACGGTTCTAGCTTAGTGACAAAAAATAAAAAAAGTCTGAACCGAGCAAAGGTCCCTGGACGCTCTTCGTTTTCATACATTTTTTACTTTTGTCGCGTAAGACCGCGCAAAGTTGTCCGAACCTTGACCGGGCGGCATTTGCACCGTCGACCTCGAAACGATTATCTACGGAGCGATAAGGATGGAGCAACCCTACGTACGAGCGCAACGAATGCAAGAAGAGCTCCCGCAGCTCCTAGTGAGCCGGCGAGAACCTTCAGCACCGCACAAGTTTTCGGGTGCCAGCTAAATTTCGCGTCCCGAGGGCGACGGCATCGGGCGAAATCCCACTAGGCTTGGCAGGGGCCTCGCAATTATCGAAGGATGTCGCCACCGTGAAGATTCTTATAATCGGAGGCTACCGGTTCGTAGGTAGAGCTTTGATCGAAGCGGCAGTCCAGGCGGGACATCGAGTGACCGTCTTTGGCAGGGGCTCCCATAATACGCAAGGGTTGGCTGGAGTGGACTGGATTGTAGGCGATCGCGAAAAGGATATGGGCACGCTTCAGGACCGGGAATGGGATGTCGTCATCGACACGTGCGGCTTCACGCCCGCGGCAGTCGATGGGTCCGCGAGAATGTTGCGCGATGCTGTTGGCCGCTACATTTTCATATCCACAATAAGTGTCTATCCTTGGCCCGTGCCGACCAACGCCATCGAATCGGATCCCGTTGCAGAACTGCCCACGGGTGCTGATCCCAATAAAGACGGTCCGGAAACATACGGGATGAGGAAAGCGTTGTGCGAAAGCGCAGCAGAAACCGCGATGCCGGGTCGCGTACTGAATCTTCGGCTTGGAATGATGGTGGGTCCCCATGATTACCTTGACCGGCTTACCTATTGGATAGAGCGTGCGGCGCGCGGCGGCGAAATCTTGGCGC
>JALYZK010000069.1 GCA_030945705.1 Vulcanimicrobiota bacterium
CGTGCCGATAAGCACACAGATGATTGCAACCGAAAGCGTCTCAAAAATCAACATCATGACGGTTGAAAGGGCGATGTCGCGCAGCGAGAGATAGAAGCATACCGAGGCCACCACGACAATAGTAACCAGGATTGCAATCGCAACGCTCAACAGAGTAAAAATTTGCGCGACAAACAGGGACATCGCACCGAATTCCGCTGCACCAACAAAGAGATAGGCCCACACGAGCGACCACCCAGCCAGTGCTCCGGTGCGCGGTCCGAGATTGGAAGACGCATACCCGTACATGGAACCGGCTTGCGTCGAGCGGCGGGCAAACTGGTTCAGGTTCAATGCCACAAACAGGAGCATCGCACCCCCGAAAGCATATGCCAGCCACGAAGCGTTTCCGGCGTTGGCGTACATGTAGGGCGCAACCAAAACCGGCGTCATCGTCAAGCCGATGAGCGCAATTGAGGCTGCCAACACCTCAATAAAGCTGAGCGACCCTGGCCGTAGCGGAGCTTGCTCTTTCATGTCACCAAGATATTTGCAGTAGCCGATAATTCCTACGGAACAAAGAAAGGCGTAAAGGGCCCGTTCGCCGGATTCCACCTGCGATGTCTCATCAATTCTTGCAACGTCTTTGCGCCGTTCAGCCGCTTGCGAGCATCGAGCCTGAAAAGCGTGGGCCGAAACTTCGCCGCGTACTAGGATGGCCCGGCCTTGTCGCTATCGGTTTGGGCACCATGATTGGAGGGATTTTCACGACGATAGGTGCGGGAGCAGCAACTGCGGGCCCCGGCGTCATCGCAGCGTTCCTTCTTTCGGGACTGGCCTGCGTTTTTGTTGCCTTGTGTTACGCGGAATTTGCAGCGATGGTGCCGGTCGCCGGTAGTGCGTATACGTATGCTTACGCCACGCTTGGGGAATTCGTCGCGTGGGTTATTGGTTGGGACCTTATTCTCGAGTATGGTATTAGTGCGGCTCCGGTCGCTGCTTCGTGGTCGGCTTACGTGCAAGACCTCCTCTCGGGGAGTGGCTTTCGGCTTCCGGCTTGGGCGCAACAAGCTCATCTGGTCATCACCAACGGACACCTCGATTTGGCAAAGACGCATGTCGACGTGCCGGCGGTCGCCGTGATACTTATCATCAGCGGACTTCTGTCAATTGGAATAAAGGAATCCGCTTCGGTCAACAACGTCCTAGTCTTTTTGCAAATTTCTGCGATCATGATTTTTGTCGTGGTGTGCTTTTTCTTCGTGGAACGGGCGCATTTCAGGCCGTTTGCCCCACTGGGTATCCACGGTATCGTTAAAAGTGCGGCTTTGGTTTTCTTCGCGTATATCGGTTTCGACACCGTGACGGTTGCTTCTGAAGAATCGCGCAATCCTCAGCGCGACGTGCCGATCGGTATACTCCTCTCGCTTCTCATCGGCGGGTTGTTGTATGTCGCAATTGCCTACGTGACGGTGGGTGTCGTGCCGTGGCAACACATCGATCAGAACGCCGCCATGAGCCAGGCGATCCGCTTAGCGGGTCACCATCCTGTATTTTTGTGGATCGTCGCGTTGGGTGCGATCGCCGGAACGACCACCGTAATGATCACGTCATTGCTGGGACAGACGCGTATATTTTATGTCATGGCGCGCGACCGTATGTTACCGCCCGCGGTTGCACGGATACATCCTGTTTTCCGAACGCCTGCGCGCATGACAATGATCACCGGCGCCGTTGTTGCTGTACTCGCAGCGGTCGTCCCACTGGAAAAGCTGCTGGAACTGGTAAATATCGGGACGTTGTCGGCCTTTTCTATCGTATGTCTGGGAGTTTTCGTTTTGCGTCTGACGGCCCCGGGTGCCTACCGGCCATTCCGCGCACCTTTTGCGCCCGTTATTTCTTTGCTAGGACTGGCCATGTGTTTATACCTGACCTTCGGGGGGTTGGGAACGGCGACTTGGCTTCGCTTTGGAGTCTGGTTCCTAGCCGGCGTCGTCGTGTACGCATTATACGGGTATCGCCATAGCCGGCTGCGGCGGTCCCCTTTGCGCTAGCGTCCCGCTGCGGGAAGCGAACGGCAGGCTCGCGTCCGGCTCGCACGGAACCAACCGCGCTGGCTTTTAAAGAGCGCCTCCGTTTAGAATCAGGGGTCCCAGTTGAACGAAAAAGAGACCGTATTGACCCGTGAGGGTCTCGTTAAGCTCGAAGACGAGCTCGATGACCTTAAAACGGTCCACCGCAAGGAAGTCAACGAACGCATTCGTCAGGCAAAAGAGTTTGGCGACATCAGCGAAAACGCAGAATACGAAGACGCAAAGCAAGAACAAGCGTTCGTAGAAGGGCGTATTTTAAAACTGGAGTCAATGATCCGCAACGCCCGACTTATCGATGCATCGGACTATTCCGCGGACGAGGTGCATTTAGGCGCAAGCGTTAAGGTCAAAGATGTCAAGAGCGGCGAGATACATGAGTTTACCATCGTCGGTTCCGCGGAGTCCGATCCGCCCAATCATCGTCTTTCGAATGAGTCTCCGCTGGGTAGCGCGTTGCTCGGCCGTAAAAAAGGGGAAACGGTGGACGTGACCACTCCTCGAGGGGTAGTAAAGTACAAAGTGGATTCGATTAAGGGGCAACCAAAGAAACCCGCCAAGAAGGCCTCCTAACGCAGCGTCGGTGTGACGGATAGACACAACGTCGAGACCGGACTCGGCAAAAGAGAAGCTGATCTCATAGCGGCCAGACGGAAAAATCTGGCCGTTTTACGTTCGCGCGGCAACGATCCGTTTGCACAGACGCAATATCAGGTGGATATCCATGCACGCGAATTAACTGCAAAGTATTCTTTCTTGTTGCCCGAACAGTCCGCCGAAAGCGAACGCTGGTCACTCGCGGGACGAGTAATGGCCAAACGCGGTACGGGCAAGACCTTGTTCGTCGATCTGCACGACCGTTCCGGCCGGATGCAATTGTATATCCGTAAGGATGAAATCGGCGAAACGGCGTTTGCCGACTGGAAAATCCTAGATTTGGGAGATTGGGTGGGCGTTGCGGGCCATGTGTTTCGATCTAAGCTCGGCGAGTTGACGTTACGGGTCGCATCGTTCGCCGTTCTAAGCAAGTCGCTGGTGCCTCTGCCAGATAAATGGCATGGGCTCACCGATGTCGAGAAACGCTATCGGCAGCGATACGTCGATCTCATTATGAATCCCCAGGTACGCGATGCATTTTTCATGCGTAGCCGGATCATCGCCGAGATGCGCCGCTTTATCGATGCCCAGGGATTTTACGAGGTTGAAACGCCGACGTTGCTACACATAGCCGGCGGTGCCGCGGCGCGTCCCTTCAGAACACATTCGAATGCACTTGACCTCAATTTAGAATTGCGGATTGCCACGGAATTAAATCTGAAGCGATTGATTGTTGGCGGTCTAGAGCGGGTCTATGAGATCGGGCGAATCTTTCGCAACGAAGGAATCGACACCACTCATAATCCCGAGTTTACCATGCTCGAGCTATATGCGGCCTATTGGTCGGCCGACCAGATGATGGAATTTAATGAAGCCCTCGTCGCGCATCTGGTGTCGGTCGTAAGCGCCGGCGCGCAGGCGCTACCCTTTCGCGACTCCGAAATTTCTTTCGAGAGACCCTTCGAGCGATTAGCGTACTTCCAGGCGATGGAGCGGTTCGGCGGCTTCGAGCGTGCCCAATTGCTCAATCCAGCAGGCGCAGCGAAAATAGCGGCCAGTCTAAATGTGCCGAACTCACCTTCGCACGGCCACGCACTTGACAAAATTTTCGAGCGCGTGGTTGAACCTCATTTACTGCGTCCTACTTTCGTATACGATTATCCGCTCGTGCTGTCGCCGCTGGCCAAACGCAAAGCTGGTGACTCCCAGATCGTCGATCGTTACGAGCTGTTCGCGGCTCAGATGGAAATTTCAAACGCGTTCACGGAATTGAATGACCCCGACGATCAGCGCGAACGCTTCCAGGCGCAAATAGCGGAGCGAGCCAGAGGCGATGAAGAAATCCCTGAGCCCGATTGGGATTTCGTGCGTGCATTGGAATATGGAATGCCGCCGACCGCCGGGATCGGCATTGGCGTGGATCGCTTGATCATGATACTAACGAACAATGAGTCCGTCCGCGACGTCATCTTGTTTCCGTTGCAGCGCCCACTAGGAGATTGATGGAAACCGCAACCTGCGCGCACAATACCTGTCACTGCACCAGACCGTACGATAAGGCGAGTCAGGCTACGGGAACGCGGTATGTTGACCCCAACGGTAAATTTTGCAGCAGGCGCTGCGAAGAACGAGCCGACGGTGGTCCGGGTGATGACGGATGCGGTTGCGGTCACGTCCAATGTTCCGTTGCGGATGAGGCCGGGATTCCCGAAATGCAGTAAGAGAGTAGCATGGATGGTATGAAGTGCGCGCACGAGCAGTGCACGTGCGCGGTTGATTTGGGCGAAATGTATTGCGGCGACTGGTGCCGGCGGGTGGGGGAAGGCGACCTCGGCGCGCCCCATGGACGCTGCGGCTGCAAGCACGGGGCGTGCGCGAGCCCGTAGTGTCAGCTTTCCCTTAGCTGCTTGGGAAACTCTTTGCAATGCTTTGCGGTTTTAGGGTTCGCACACACTAACATAAGGAGCCCTATACCGGTGGATTTAACTAAAGAGTACCCACGTAGCGTGCATCAGAAAATGCATGGCATCGTTCAATTGGCACGGACGACCGACAAAGCTAAAGCGGTCGCGCACGGTAATGTGGGTGACTATCATTATAATTGCCCGATGGATGATGCGGTTTTCAAATTTTTAGGCATTGATCACGAACAATACCTTCAGGCTGTGAAAAACGCGCAAAACGACGCTGAAATCGAAGCGCACGCTAAACAATTCACTGACAAAAAGACGGCCACGGAGATCGAAGAATGGAACCGCACGTGGGTGACGACTCCGCCAAGCGGTGAGTCTTTAGAGTACATGACGAATTACCGTAAGCAAATCGCTCCTGACCGGGACGATGTTTGCACTTGGGCGGACGTGCTTGATCTCGACGAAGGCCGTACCGTGCCGCGAAGGGTTGCTGCGTAAAAACCCTTCGAGCCGTCGTAGAATACGATGGCACAGATTTTTGTGGCTTGCAATTTCAGCCGCAGCTACGCTCGGTCGCCGGTGAATTGGAACGCGCGCTCTCTAAAATCTTATGTGAGCCAGTCAAGATCACCGCGGCCGGACGAACTGACGCGGGAGTGCACGCGACGGGACAAGTAATCTCGTTTTCAACGGAACGCGGATTTCCGTTCGAACGCTTGACGCGGGCGTTGAACAGCAACCTTCCCCACGATATCACGGTGCGCAATGTGTCCGTTGCGGCTGATAATTTTTCAGCTCGTTTTAGCGCGCTGGAGCGAACGTATCACTATTTGATTCTCAATACTCGCACACCCCGCGCCTTACTGCGGCACTATGCTTATCACGTGTACCAGCCGTTGGATTTGGAACTTTTCTCGCGTGCCGCCGACTCACTTGTCGGAGTCCATGACTTCGGCTCTTTCTGCGGACTCCGTCCCGATTCGGGAACAACGGTACGCAACGTGCAGAATTTGCGTGCTACGCGGCAAGACGACATTGTGAAAATACAGATCAGTGCTGACGGATTTCTGCACCGGATGGTGCGGATTATCACCGGGACGCTCATCGAGATAGCGAGCGGGCGCCGGGGCGTTGAGGAAGCCGCAGCGATCCTGAGCGCGCGAGATCGGCGCAGAGCTGGACACACTGCGCCGCCGCAGGGGCTGTATCTTGTGGGCGTCCGGTACGCCGATTTTGACTCTTTTCGAGGCGCGGCTTCCATGATGTTGCCTTGACACCGCTGCCTCTTCTTCGATACAATACCTCGGTTGCCCCCGGAGTGGGAGGCAGCATCTGTCCCTTTCACGGCAAGGCTATGTTCGATGCGTACGTTCAATATGAAGACCGCCAATACCAAGCACGACTGGTATATTGTCGATGCCGCAGGCAAGCGGTTAGGCTCGTTAGCCGTGAGTATCGCACAGGCGCTTTCTGGCAAATTGAAGCCGACATGGACCCCGCATATCGATGACGGAGACCATGTCGTTGTCCTTAATGCGGAGAAAGTCGAACTGGGCGGCAACAAGTGGACGCAAAAGGTGTATTACCACCACAGCGGCTATCCTGGGGGTCTCTACACGGAAACCGCAGCGGAAGTCCGCGACAAACATCCCGAACGGTTAATCGAACGGGCCGTTCGCGGCATGCTGCCGACCAATCGGATGCGCGATGTCCAGCTCGGCCGCCTGAAAGTTTATACGGGGACCTCCCATCCTCACACGGCGCAGCAGCCGAAGCCCCTGGTTTAGGAGCATTCGTGATTGAAGCATTCCAAGGTACCGGCCGGCGTAAGCG
>JALYZK010000075.1 GCA_030945705.1 Vulcanimicrobiota bacterium
CGGTCGAACTGCTCGCCCCCGTCTAATTCGCGAGCATCGGCCGCGCGCGACCGGGCGCCGAACGCTCCGGCTTCTTCAAGGCGCCGGCGCAGCGTGTTTTCTTTGGTTTTGCTCTGTTCGACGCACAGAAGCAACCCCTCATTTTGCATGCGGGACGCAATCTGAACCGCTTTATTACCACGACCGCTGCACAAGTCAAGGACAGCTTCGCCCGGCTGGGGGTTGAGTATGTCCACGGGCATTGCAGCCGCTTCGCTTTGCAACGACCAGCGGCCCTGCGCTTTTTCCTCACACTCTTGTGGCACAAGCCCGGCTTGGACAACGAGCACTTCGGGAACGAATTGCGAACGCTCCACTACGACACCTACGATCTGCAATTCTGTCACCACCGCATCGATCGACGTACGCATGAGATTTACTCGAACTGCCGCTTGCGCCGGAAGGTTCATCCCTTGCAACATATCTTCGATGGAAGCAGCCGGAAACTGCGCACGCCAGCGCCCCACCATCCACGTCGGGAAAGAATAGCGCGTGGCCAGATAGTCATTCTCATCTTCGAACGCAGCCCGTTGCGGCGGTCTGGGCCGATCGCGCAAGAGTCTTCGTAGCACGGCATTCACGAGCCCCGCCGTCCCCGCGTGACCATACTTTTTTGCAAGGTTAACGCTCTCAGAAACGGTGGCGTGCGCTCGGAAATCCATGAACTGGATCTCATAGACGCCCAGACGTAAAATCTCCCCGATGATCTCCGGAAGCGCGCGCGTCCGATCGGAAAGATACGGGCGCAGATACCATTCAACTGTTCGTCGCATTTTAATTGCACCGTATGCGAGTTCGGTCGCGAAGGCGCGATCGCGCAGTTCTAGTGACGCCCGCCGCAAGTGATAGTTCAATGACTCCTGCGCACCATGGATCCTGCGTCGAGTGGATTCTTCGAAAACGTCCCGTATTACGGCAAGCGCAACCTCTCGGGCATTCATCTTTGACTCTTGAGACTCCGTACGAAAGCTGCGCCAGAGACTGCTGAACGATCCGGCGGTATCAGTCGGTCGATTGCAAGGACTCCCTGGCCGCACACGACCAACGCCGCTTCACCTTGAAATCCCAACACGCTTCCGGGCGTCGCACTCACTGTCTGCACCGACTCGGCGCTCTGCGCAACATGCGCCGCTAACAGCTTTACCGTTGTGCCCTGCAGGCTTGCCCGAGCCGCTGGTTTCGGCGCGAACGCGCGGATGGTGTGGTTAATCCGCTTGGCCGCCCATTCCCATTGGACGAACAAATCCGCATTGCGCAGAGGGCGCGTAACGCTGCCCTCTCCCTTCTGGGAGACTACCGAGAGGTGACCGCGAGCAACGTTGGCGATTGAAACTTCAAGTAAGCGAGCGCCTTGCACTGCTAAGCGATCGTGCAACTCGCCGTAATTTTCATCCGCGAGAATGCGGGTTGCTTCTTGCATCACGACGTCGCCAGTATCCATCCCCGCATCCATCATAATTATCGTGACCCCAGTTTCCGTGCGGCCGTCGCGCAGCACGCTCTGAATCGGCGTCGCACCGCGATATAGCGGCAGTAAGCTTGGATGTACATTTAGCGCACCAAATTTTGGGATCTGTAATAAGTCCGCCGCAAGAATTTTTCCATAGGACGCGAGCACGAAGATGTCGGGTTCCAAGCTTGCAAGCTCTGCGGTAAACGGCCGGAGCTTTAGTGGGGTACTAACCGGCAGCATCAGTTCGTTAGCCGCCGCTTTTACGGGCGTTGCTGCAAGACGCCGACCACGTCCTTGGGGCCGATCCGGCTGGGTCACAACCCTCAGAAGGTGGGTGGTGCGCGCAACAACTTGCAAGCTTGGAACGGCAAAGTCACTCGTCCCAAAAAAGACCGACCGGAGGCTGGTTACGACGCGCGACCCGGTTCCACTCGCTCGACCACTTCACCATCGGCCGCCTCGACTTCTTCTGGAGTTACGGCGGGGCGCACGTTCTTCGCTTTATCAAGATACAGCACACCGTTGAGATGATCTATCTCATGTTGCAAGCATCGGGCGAATAGCCCGTCGCCTTCCAGCGCGATTTTACCACCGGTGCGGTCGAGACCACCAACCACGACGCTTTCGAAACGCGTGAGTTCTCCCACCATTCCCGGGACGGAGAGACAGCCTTCCAGCGATTCGATCTCGCCTTCCGTTTTGAGAAATTTCGGGTTAATAACGACAAAGGGGCCGTGCTCACGCGCCTCGTCTTGTATATGTACGGTAAATAATCGCTTCGAGATGTTTATTTGTGGTGCAGCCAGCCCAATTCCCGGCGCTTCGTACATCGTTAGAAACATATCATCGATCATCTGTTGGAACAGTGGATCCCGCAGTTCGTGCGGGTGGACTTTCTTGGCAACCTTGCGCAACGTCGGATGGCCGTCGTGGATAATCGTGCGGACGTATGGCATAGCTGATTTATTCTAGCTCGCAACTCAGACTTCCAGCCGCTGCTCTGCCACATCTTTTTAGAAGAGACATTGTTCACCCTAACGCTCTCGAAGGATCATATCATCGCGGTCCATCTTCGAGGGCCTCAGCCATCACGATGTACCGCTTAGATGACAATGTCGCCTCAAGGAGCCGGTAATATGTCCGCATGAGTCTCTTACAGAATAAAGTTGCTCAGATCGGTGTTTTGAACGACGTCCGCCAATTTGTCGCGAACGTAAGCGGCATCCACGGTAACTGCACCGGATTCCTCGGGTGCCGCATATGCTACGTCTTCCAGCAAGCGTTCGAGTACCGTGTGTAGGCGGCGAGCGCCGATGTTTTCGGTTTGATCGTTCACCTGCATCGCAAACTGTGCGATCTGTTCGATTGCATCAGGCCTAAAATCGAGAGTCACGCCTTCGACTGCCAGTAGGGCTTTGTATTGGTCGACCAGCGCGTTGCGCGGTTGCGTGAGAATTGTTTGGAAATCCTGCGCCGTTAGCGAATCTAATTCAACACGAATTGGAAAGCGACCCTGCAGTTCCGGAATTAAATCAGATGGCTTGCTCATATGAAATGCGCCGGCAGCGATGAACAAAATGTGATCCGTCTTCAATTGGCCATGTTTGGTCGTCACCGTGGAACCTTCAACAATGGGAAGGATGTCTCGTTGCACTCCTTCGCGCGAAACATCGGGACCACGCGAACCTTCGCGTCCGGCAACTTTGTCAATTTCATCAATGAAGATGATTCCGTTTTCGCCCGCTCGGCGCAGCGCTTCGCGCTTTACGGCATCCATGTCGATCAGTTTGGCCGCTTCTTCTTGTTCGAAGATGCGTCGAGCCTCGGAGACGGTAACGCGTTTCTTCGTATGTTTCTTCGGCAAGATCCCGCTAAGCATGTCGCCGAGGTCGGCTCCGCCCATCGACGGGTCCATTCCCCCGATTACTCCAATCGGCATGCTCGGCGTTTCCTCAATCTCGATGTCAACCAAGCGGACGTCGTAGAAGCCGCGTTCTATATCGACCCGGGCTTGTTCGCGCACGTTCGGAGCGTTTTCGGGCAAACTTGTGGGGGCGCTCGATTGTTGAGGAGCACTCACATTGCTGCCAAAAATTGACCCGAGTGTGGCTGCGAAGGCATTGCTATTTTGTTGGGAAGATGATGATGAGCGCGTTTCCGGATGCAGCGCATCGATGATTCGCTCGAGAGCGCCGTGCTGCGCTGCCTCCTTCACTTCTTCGCGCCGTTCTTCAAGTACGACCCGAATCGAAGCTTCGACGAGGTCCCGCACCATCGACTCGACATCTCTGCCGACGTAACCGACTTCAGTATATTTGGTCGCCTCGACCTTAATGAAGGGCGCCCCGGTTAAACCTGCAAGGCGGCGCGCAATCTCGGTTTTGCCAACACCGCTAGGCCCAATCATCAAAATATTTTTTGGTATGATTTCATCGCGCAA
>JALYZK010000077.1 GCA_030945705.1 Vulcanimicrobiota bacterium
GGAGTCATCAGTGCATTTTTCGCCTTACTAATCTGTGAGAGACATGCACCGGGTGACATCTGGCGTTCGTCGTAATCGAGATCGTGCAATACGTCACGCACGATAGAACGCTGGTCAGTTTCATCCATGATCGCGAAATTTGAAGAAATACCGATTTTGCGACCATCGCGCCGTAAAATCCGAACGCACACGGAATGAAACGTCCCAACCCAAAGGTCGCGGGCAACGTCACCAACCATGCGCTCGAGCCGTGACTTCATCTCTCCGGCAGCCTTGTTGGTAAACGTAACTGCTAAAATGCGGTCGGGGAAGACCTTCAGTTCGTTGAGGAGGTGAGCGACGCGGTGTGTGAGCACCCGCGTTTTTCCGCTTCCAGCGCCGGCGAAAATGAGGCAAGGCCCGTTGGCATGGCGTACAGCGGCATTCTGAACGTCATTTAAAACATCCGATTCGACAATCATCGCTTAACATATTCGCCAAGTGCACGGATTGCGCCTCGGATACAAGAGAAGCGATTTACCGGACGATCTTTAAGGACTTCCGTGGCCGCTCCGCCAGAGCGAACGCACCCGCTAGGTACGAAATAGTCGATTCGGCGCCCATATTCGAATTGACGGCAAGCTCGTCTATCCCATCTTTGCACCCGCCGCCGCTAACCATCCCCGCACCGCTGGTGTTATGGCCGTAAAACCAGTTGACCCCCGCTTGCGCGAGCGCTCTCAAAGCGGGGTCGGAAGTCACGTCCAGCGCTGCTAAGCTCGCATCTATGAGAGCCGAAGCTTCAAGCGGCTGCTGACCAAACCGAGCGCGCCGGCCACCACGCACATACCAGCCCTCATTTCCAATAGGAACGAACATGCCGTTTTCAATCACAATTGATTCGTAAAAAGATAAAGTACGCAAGCCGATCTCAATGAACTCATCATCGCCCAAGACGGCCCCTGCTTGAAGGAGCGCTTGCGGAAGCCGGGCGTTATCGTATGTCATCGACTGCTCGAACCATTGCCAACCGACGTCGTGATTTTCTAAATACGCATTTTTCAAGTCATCGGCGAGCGGCCGGAGCACTTTTTCGCATGCGGAAGTCTCGACGGATCCCGATTGCGCCGCGAAGCTGAGGCCGATAATGGTGTATGCTTTGGAGCGCAAATATTCCAAATGCGTAACCGCTTGCAACGTACGATTCAAGAGGCGGGCACAAACGTTTTTCCACGACTCGCGGGGCGCGTACCGTATGCCGTAGCCAAGCGCCCAAACCGCGCGGCCAAATGAATCTTGCGTGCCGACATCGTCAAGCCACGTACGTTGAAAACTCATGAAATTGTGAAAGCGGCCATCTTGCATCTGAGCGTCACATAAGAACGACAGATAGGTCGATGCAAGCCGGATAGCGGTTTGATGACGTGGCTCGAGTTGTAACTTAGCTAGAGCGACGATAAAAGCGCGCGAAACGTCATCGGTGCAATAACCGGTCGAGCGGTTGGGTACATCATAGAAAGCATGTTGGATGATTCCCGTATCATCACTGAGCGCCAGCAAATGATCGAGCGACGGTACCGTGTTTTTCATCGAATCTACACTGAGCTGACCAGTTCGAGATCGGGTTTGGCAGCGAGTTCGCAGAATAGCCGGCCATATTCTTGGGCCACATGGGGCCACGTCATTTGACGTCCGTAGCGATAGGCGCGACGCTCGATGCAACGCCGCAACATCGGATCATCAAGCAGCGCCCGCAGATTTCTGGCCATTGACTCAGCATCGCGGAAATCCGTCAAAAAACCTCGCTGATGCGCCAGAATTTCCTGCGCATAAAGGTATGGCGTCGATACAATCGCTTTACCGCATCCCATTGCATAGGCAAGCGTGCCGCTAACGATTTGATACGGATTGAGGTAGGGCGTTAAGTAGATATCGGTGGCGGCCAGGTACGACACCAATTCGTCAAACTCCAGGTACTTGTCAACGAGCGTGATGTTGTTTTCAAGCCCATACTGCGAGACTTTTGCCTGGAGCGACTCCCGATAAGATTCACCTTCTTGTCGGCGCACGCCCGGGTGCGTTTGGCCCAGGATTAAATACAGCGCTGCGGGGTGATACCGAACAACGCGTCGCATAGCGTCAATTGCATACTCCAGCCCTTTGCCCCGACTGATCAGCCCGAAAGTCATAATGACCAGACGTTGGCCGACGCCGAACGACGCCTTTGCGCCATCCGTAGAAGTAAATGGAACGTCCGGTACGCCATGGTGAATCACACGCAATTTACCTGTATCGATTCCGTAAACGTCGCAAAGAATCTGTTTGCCCGTCGCCGACAACGAGACCACGGCCGTTGAAAGCGCACACAGCTCGCGGGTAACGCGACGCATTGCATCGTCAGGCTCAGGCAAAACCGTATGCAACGTTAAAACAATCGGCTTGGTCACCGGCGAAAGCGTATCGATTAACCACTCGCCCAAATCACCGCCAAACAATCCGTACTCATGCTGAATATTCAGAAGCTCAGCGGGGTGGGCATTGACGATGGCCGCAATGTCTTGGTAGGAAGAACGTTGATCTTGCGTTAGACGCGCTACGACTTCCGGGCCATAGTCCCGGAAATCGGCTCCAGGTTCATCGATCGCGATGATTTCGCTTTTGGTGCCGAAGGCCGCATCGAACGAATTAACAACATCTTTTGTAAACGTCGCAATGCCGCATTCGCGAGGCGGGAATGAGCCCATGAACAGCGTTCGGGGCGTGGGAACTGCGCTCGAATAGTCAGCCGCTTTAGCTATCAACCATCATCTCCACAGGTGCGGTCCCCATGTTACTTCCATCTAACGGCCGCCCGCCTACCCGGCTACCCGGCTCGAGCTGCTCGCCTTGCCTAATAATAACATCGTGCCCTATGACACTGCCACAGCCGATTGTGGCACCGGCGCCGACTCGCACGCGGCTGGCGATAATAGAGCCCTCAATGTGTGCGTTCGGCTCGACCGTGACGCAGTCCCAGAGCACCGAATCCCGGACAGTCGCTCCGCTACCAATCCGGCAGCCGGGGCCCAAAACAACATGTGGCCCAACCCTCGCACCGTCCTCGATCTGGACGTCTTCATTAATATACACCGGTGGGATCACCGAATGGGAGGACCGCGTTGTGCGGCCAGTAGACGCCGGCTGCGGCATTAACTTGAGCTGCAGGATGCCATCCAGAATTGCCCGATGAGCGCTCAGGTAGTGCTCCGGGCGGCCCAAATCCATCCAGTAATCGGCGGTCGTATAGGCATAGAGCGCCTTTCCTTCTTGAAGCAGGCGCGGAAAAGTTTCGTGCTCGATCGAGACCCGGCGACCTGATGGGATGAAGTCGAGGACCTGAGGTTCCAACAGATAGGTGCCAGCGTTGACTTCGTTGGTGGGCTCTTGACCTCGGGGCGGTTTTTCCACGAAGCGACTGATCCGGCCACGCTCATCATGGACGACGCAGCCAAATGGAGAGGGGTCGTCAACTTTGATGAGGTGCAGGACTCCGAGGCCGCCCTGCTGCTCGTGCATCCGCATCATTGCCCTGAGATCGAGACTGGTAAGAACGTCGCCGTTGAGAACAAAGAAGGGTCCATTGACATGATCCTCCACGTTTTTCAAGGCGCCAGCAGTGCCAAGCGCGACTTCCTCGATGATATAGGTGCTCTTCACATCGAGGCGCGAGCCATCGCCAAAATAGTCGCTTATCGCTTCGGGCAAATAACCAGCCGCCAAGATGACGTCGTCGATACCGGCCAAGCGCAACCGTTCGAGCGTTCGCTCCAAAAAGGGCACATTCATGATCGGGACCATGGGCTTTGGCGTTCCATACGTCAGGGGCCGAAGACGTGTGCCCTCGCCACCTACAAGAACAATTGCCTGCACCGTACCTCCGGAGACAGAAAAAGCGCAAAGCCTGTTTACGCCAGCTTCCTATTTCTGCATAGCCGCCGGGTTCGCTTGCAAAAACAGTAGCGCTCTCAGCGCCAAGGTGTCACCCTCCGTCACTGCGCCACCCGCTTGGCACTGCTTTTTGCTACAAATTACCTATGCGCAGCCGACGGGGAAATCCAAAGTACGATTGGTCCGCGGTCCAGACCTATTACGATCAAGGTAATTCGTATCGTGAGTGCCGACGGAAGTTTGGATTTGCGGCGGCCTCTTGGACAAAAGCCGTGCGACGCGGGGTTCTCGCGTCTGAGCCCGCTGGCGGAGGTCTTAAGGACCAGCAAGTTCAGATCGCATATCAAACGGCGCCTGATGGAAGCCGGGATTTTGAGAAACGAGTGCAGTCAATGCGGCCTCAGTGAGTGGAGGGGCGCGCGCCTGTCCATTCAAATCGACCACATCAACGGCGTGAACAATGACTTTCGACTCGAAAACTTGAGGATGTTGTGCCCAAACTGTCACAGTCAAACTGCAACATTTGGCGGCAGAAACGCATTTAAGAAGCAACGCGATCCCGGTTGGTGTAATGGTAACACTCCTGACTCTGAATCAGGCACTCGTGGTTCGAATCCATGACCGGGAGCCACGGCCCTATCGTCTAGAGGCCTAGGACGCCGCCCTCTCACGGCGGTAACACGGGTTCGAATCCCGTTGGGGCTACCAGGTAGTGTTCGCCGACGCGGCTGCTAGAACCAATAGCGACGGGCTTTCTCTGCCAATTCCAGCGGTGCAAAACCTCAGATACACGCAAATTGCTAACATTT
>JALYZK010000080.1 GCA_030945705.1 Vulcanimicrobiota bacterium
GCATACCGTGGACAACCAACAAAATAGCGCGCAACGCCGCCAGTTTGACCGTGCCCGCGTGAACTTACCGGTATCATATTCACTTGTGGGTAAAGGCGGCTCTGCCCAAGCGCGTGTCGTCGATTTAAGCGGGGGCGGCGCTCGCATCGCGACTGCCGCCGATCTCGCTGCCGGCACTCAACTTGAGCTTACGTTTCGTCTACGCGAAACCGACGCGCAGCTTGTAGCGCGCGGGCGAATTATCATGTCGTTTTTTGAGGGTTCGGAACAACGGTATCTGCATGGTGTTGCGTTTACACAAATTGCTCCAGCCGACCAGGAAGCCATCGTGCAATACATTCACGAGGTGCAGTTTCCGAAGCTTTACGGGATTACTCGCCCTTGACCTCGCCGCCTCCGCCTAAGAATCCATAGAAGAAGTATTTACTCCCGTCGGACGTCGAGACGACGATGCGGGTGTCGTCGATGGCCGCCTGCGCAATCTGCTTCCCAACCATCGTTTCTAGTACGGCTTGAGCCTGCATGAATTCCGCCTCACGCAAGGCTTCCGGGTCGATCTCAAGGAGATCAAGAAGCTGGTCCACTTTGTCTTCCATCGTCCCCATTTCTGAGTTCGTCGTCTATCGTGACTTCTTCATAATACATCGTCAGCCCGCCATCAATTCGTTAACGATATCCACAACTATTTTCAACTACCAGGACCCGGGCAAGCTGGCAGGAGAAGGCTTGCGCCGATGTTGCTCCTTGAGGTTCTGAGCGGTCCGCTCGACGGAAAAACTTGGTCTTTTGACCGTGAAATTACGATAGGCCGCGATGATTCCCTGGCAAACGCATGTATTACGATCGATCGTTACATCTCCCGCAAGCACGCCCGCCTGTGGGAGAGTGAGGGGCTGCTCTTCGTTGCGGACCTTAATAGTCGAAATGGGACCAAAGTGGATGGCCAGCCGATACGCGGCGATGCTATGCTGCAACTCGGAGCGGCTTTTATGGTGGGGCGCACCCTGCTTCGGGTCACGCGGATCTAAGCCCCGAGCAGAATCACATGCTTGTCGTTAAGACGGCGCCTGAACTGCGCAGCGTCTTGGGTGGAATGGAGCGTCCGCTGGGTTTTATTCCAACAATGGGAGCGCTCCACACGGGCCATCTCAGGTTGGTGCGCACGGCGCGCGCTGATTGTCAGAGAGTTCTCAGCTCGATCTTCGTCAATCCGCTCCAATTCGGCGCGAGTGAAGATTTTGAACGATATCCCAGACAGATGGAAGAAGATATTGATGTATTGAAGCGCAGCGGCGTCGACGTGCTATTTACGCCCGACGCGGAAAGCATGTTTCCACCCGATTTTTCCACATTTGTGGATGTCGGAAGTATTGCAACGAGCTTTGAAGGTGCCGCCCGCCCCAATCATTTTCGCGGCGTTGCCACAATAGTCATGAAGTTGCTGGGTATCGTTGCACCGGATGCTCTCTATTTAGGACAAAAAGATGCGCAGCAGACTGCTGTCGTGCGCAAACTGGTGCGGGACTTAAACGTTCCGGTAAGTATTCGCATCGTCGGGACGGTGCGGGAAAGCGACGGGCTGGCTTTCTCGAGCCGTAATGTGTACTTAAACGAAGAGGACCGCTGCGCGGCACCAAGCTTATACCGCGCGCTGCAAGAGGTACACGCTAAACTCTTAAACGGACATCCACGGGAAGCTGCTTTACAGGGGGGTCGCGTGGCCTTAAGCCCGCACGCCGCTCTGGAATACATGGAACTGGTCGACGGGGATACGTTCCGAGTCCTGCCGGAGATGCGGCCGCCCGCATTTATCATTGGTGCCGCACGTTTTGGAAACACGCGGCTGATCGACAATATTTGGATTTCGCAGTGAAGGGTGCCAAAATCTTGCTTGGGGTCTGCGGCGGAATTGCGGCGTATAAAGCCGCCGCCCTAGCCAGCAGACTCGTGCAGCAAGGAGCGATCGTCGATGTGATCATGACGCATGACGCGCAGCGATTCATCGGTCCGATAACCTTTTCAGCCTTGACCGGGCGCTCAGTGTACATCTCACTTTGGGACTCGCCTGAGTTAATTCCGCACATCCGTCTGGTGCGCGAAGCGCAGCTCGCCATTATTGCGCCGGCAACGGCGAATCTGCTGGCTAAATTAGCAGGGGGAGCCGCCGACGATTTGTTAACGACTGCCCTACTTGCTGCTCGGATACCGGTGCTCGTTGCACCGGCAATGAATTCGGCGATGTATAACAATGCGGCGATGCAAGAAAACATGCGCCGCTTGCACGCGCGCGGCTATGAGTTTGTCGAGCCGGAATGCGGTTATCTCGCCGAAGGCGAACAGGGCCTCGGGCGGCTGGCAAGTGAAGAACGCTTGCTGGCCCAAATCGAGATCATGTTGCTGCGCACGCAAAGCTTGAACGGCGTCCACGTCGCGATTACGGCAGGCCCAACACGCGAGGCATTTGATCCAGTGCGGTATATTTCCAATCCGTCAAGCGGTGCCATGGGAATCGCGCTCGCAACCGAAGCTCGCGCCCGCGGGGCGCGGGTAACGCTTATCCTGGGCCCTGCTTCGTTGCCTGAACCATTCGGGATCGAGGTCATCCGGGTTACGACTGCCCAAGAGATGTATGAAGCGGCACTAACACATGCGGTTGCTGCGAAGATCGTGATCGCGGCAGCGGCCGTTTCGGACTGGCGTCCGGCCCATCGCTCGGAGCAGAAGCTCAAGAAAAGTGCGGAGCAGCTCAATGTCGCGCTCGTCCGCACCCCGGACATCTTAAGGGCGCTCGGTCAGCAAAAAGGCGAAAAATTCCTGGTGGGTTTCGCGGCGGAAACAACCAATCTCGAAGAGTACGCCCGCGGGAAACTACGCGCGAAAAATCTTGACGCCATTGCCCTTAACGACGTATCCGGCGATCAAGGATTCGGAGTCGGGGACAGTGCCTTGACTCTGCTCTGGGGCCATGAGGGGAAGTTGGAGCTGGGTTTGGCAAGTAAACCGGTTTTAGCCGCCCGCTTACTGGACGCGATTGAACGCTTACGAGGAACGTAATGTTACTCGCCATTGACGTTGGGAACACCGAAACCAAGCTGGGATGTTTCCAAAGAGGATCAGATCGGTTAATCCGCACCTGGCGGGTGACCACCGAACAGCGGCGCACGGGCGATGAGTATGGCGTCTTCTTGACTCAACTTTTTGCAACCGAGGGTTTAGACTGCGGGCAAGTGGGTGCAATCGTGATTGCAAGCGTCGTTCCCAAATTGGAACAAGTTCTGGCGGACGCTTGCAACCGCTTTTTCCAGCGCGCTCCCGTATTTTTTCGAGCGCACCGCCAAGGCTTGATGCCGGTGCTCACCGAGCGACCTGGCGAAGTGGGAGCCGACCTGGTGGCGGCCGCAATCGGCGCCCGTGCGATGTATGGCAAGCCACTGATCGTCATTAGCTATGGTACGGCGACCGCCTTCGTGGCGATTTCGCCGGAGGGGGCCTATGTAGGTACCGCCATTGCTCCTGGAATCGCAATTTCCATCGATGCACTTATCGGTCGAACCGCTAAGCTGCCCCAAATCTCATTGCGGGATCCGGGCGACGCTATCGGCCGCGATACTATCGCCTCCTTGCAGTCGGGAATCGTTTACGGCTTCGTTGGGCAAACCGAAGCGCTTGTCCGGCGCATTCGCTCCGAGTTGGGCCAAAGTGCCAGAGTAGTAGCAACCGGGGGCTTGGCGGATGTCGTTGCCGGGCACACGAATTGCATCGATGTCATCGATCCCCACGTGAGCATACAGGGGCTGCGCTTATTCGTTGAGTCCTCTCTGTCCGCATAATTAAATTTGGCAGGAGCAATCCGCCATTGGTCCTATCCCGTCTTCCAAAAGACTATGCATAAACCACCGCGCGAACGGGTCACTGTGAATCTTTCGGTCGAAATCTCAGACCGAATCCGAAATCTTCGTTTGGGCGAGCGATTATCGGCCTCCATAATCGTCGAGCACGCCGTTCGGGCGTTCCTTGGGGACTTGGACGACCATGCAATCGCCGAACATCTACGGGCCCTGGGAGCGTCGCGTCGCCGGCAGGCAGTGACCCTCCAGGTAGAAGAAGCAGAATCAGTCGCCGTGTAGGCGCGCGGTCGCTTGTTTATTATGCAACTAAGCTGGGAAGCGCTTGCATAGCGTAGGCCTGGCCTTGGAGGAAACTTGAGAAAATCTAATAGAGCTGCCGGCGCAGCCCTGGGAATTGTCTTCTTAACCCTTGCTCTTATCCTGTATGGGAACGGTGCCACTCGAAGCTCCGACCATCAAGATTCGCCCTTAACTGTTAGCCGCCCGGGCACGGACATCAGCGACGTCTTCGTGTATCCAAGCCCGAGCAATCCTGCGAACGTCGTTCTGGCGATGAACGTTCACCCCCTCATTCCGAGCGGCCAGGGTCCTTCGGTTTTCTTCGATCCGGGGGTCATGTATCAGCTTAAAATCGGCAAGGGTGATAACTTTACCGAAGACACCGTGATTCAATTTAAGGCGTCCGGCGTCGGCCCTAATCAGCAGATCACCATGTATGGACCGGCGACACCAAACCTTGTGGGTACGCGATCTACCTTTGTCGGAGCGACGGGAACCATACCCTACAATAAGGTTACGAGCCTTTCCAACGGGATCACTGCATTTGCGGGTCCGCGCGAAGACCCGTTTTATTTCGATCTTAGTCAATTTTTCAAAATCATCCCGGATCGCGACTTTAAAAATCAGCCCAATCCTCCGCCGCCGAGCGCCAGTTGCTTCCGAAAGGATGCGCAAGACTTTCTGTTAGGCTACAACCTATTAAACCTCACGGTGGAAATGCCCAGAGCCTTATTCGCATACTCGAATGGGCAATTGCCGAAGATCAACGTCTGGGCCACGACTTCGTTAGCGGACACGGATCCAGAGGCCCGGCCCGACGCTCCAATCGCATCGCTCGCTGATGTTAAGCGCAACGCTAACACCCGCGCCGGTAGTGATTCGGCAACCAGCGTGGCATATACCCAGGTCGAACGGTTGGCCCGTCCGGCGATCAAAGAGGCGACGGAAAATTTTAAGGATCACGATACGACGAATCGCAGCACCATAACCGACGATAAAGTGCTACAAGACAGCATTCGCAACTTTGCCAAAAACGTTGCCGGCCGCTCGGATGAGGTTTCTAATGCGTTAGTCAATGTTTTAACGCCCGATGCAATTCAGGCTAACCTGGCGGCAGCTGGACCGGCTCGGTATCTTGCCGTGGAGACGAACGGGAAAAGCGGTCTTCCAATAGCGGTGATACGTTTAGTCCCCAACCCGCTGATCTACGGGATCAAAAAAGCACTGGGCAACCCGTATCGCAAATTCGGGGGCCGTGATCTAAAGAGCCCGGTCGTCGATATTGATGCAGGCGCCGTATTCGGCAGTTTGATCCCCAAATTGGGTCTCGCCCCCGAAGATAATAAGGAAACAGCTTGCATGACGAGCGATAACGTCACGCCCGCAGGAAAGCACATCGGGGCGAACTTCCCATACATGGGCGATCCTCAGTAAATTTGTAGAGGGACGTTTGCCTATAGAAGAGAGTCCATGCCGTAAGGCATGGACTTCTCGGTTCATGGAGGCGGACGCCTCGCCCAATCCATGAGTTCCAGTCCTTCGTTGGTAAGATGTATTCAAAATCAGCGTAAGGCGCTGAGGCGAAGGCAGGCTTGCAGTAGCAGAAAGGCCGTATGATTCGTTTTCGTCTTCAGAACGTAGCGCTTTTTGCAACGCTCATCTGCTTGCTTTGCTCGCAGCCCGCAAGCGCCCATCCGCTGGGCAACTTCACCATCAATCATATGGCAAAACTCAACGTTAAGAACGGTGCAGTCGACGTTCGCTACATCCTTGATATTGCCGAGATACCGACCTTTCAAATGATGCAGGAGCGCGGTATACATGCGAACTGGTCTGCCCCCCAACTTCAGGCCTGGGCCGATGCGGAAATTCCATTAGTACGTGACGCGCTCGAGCTCACGATCGACGGTACCCGCCTAGCGCTCGAACCTGGTCGCGCGCGCGCGCGGGTTCGCCCCGGGGCGGGAGGGCTACCGATTTTATACTGGGTGGGAACCTTTCACGGGTCGATGCGACCCAACGTCGCGCATACCATGACGCTGAACGACCATGTTTACGAAAACCGCCAGATCGGTTGGAAGGACATCGTGGTTTTGCCGGAACTTGAACCCACGCGCGAGCTTCAAGTATATCCCAGTGCCCTCATCGGTTCTCCGCGCGGCAAAACGAACGTAATATTGCAAGTTGCGCCGAATGGCGCCGTGCTCAAAAACTCCTCGAACGTTGCGAGCGTAGCAGCCCCGCAGCCGGGGAATTCCGTCGTCCGTTCAACGATGCTTTCGGACATGTTTGCTAACCCGAATCAAACGCCGCTGTTCGTCCTCTTAACGATCTTCGCAGCCTTTGGCTTGGGCGCTTTGCACGCGATAGAGCCCGGTCATGGCAAGGCTCTGCTTGCGGTTACGTTAGTGGGCGCCCGGGCGACGCCGAAACAAGCCGTCATCCTGGGGGGTTCGTTGACTTTTGCGCATACGATTGGCGTCATATTGCTCGGCGTTGCCTTGTTCTTCTTGGCCAGTTTCGTTTCAGAAACGATCTACCCGTGGATCACCCTTCTCTCTGGCGTCGCTATAGCGATTATTGGGGCACGCTCTCTGTCGCGCTACATGCGCACGCGCGCCGGCGGCACTCGCGCCCACGCTCACCCGCACGGGCATCCGCAGGCCCAGCTGCACGACCACACGCACGAACATGCACTCGATCACACACACGGCGCCCACGTAGGCCACGACCATCACCATCACAGTCACGCAGCGGCGACGCAACACTCGCATGAAGGCCACGAACATGGAACGGGCGGCCATTCACATGTTATTCCCGGTGATGAACCCATCAATTTTCGCGGTGCCGTTTGGGCCGCAATGAGCGGTGGAATCGCACCGTGTCCCGCAGCAATTGTGGTTATGCTCGCGGCCCTGCGCCTGCACAAATTGGGATACGGATTGCTCTTAATCGTTATTTTTAGCTTAGGCCTCGCGACCGTCCTGATCGGGCTTGGCATCGCCGTCGTGCATGGCGCCGGCTGGCTGTCCAGGCGATCCGGTTTCGATCGATTCGTGCGCTACGGGCCGCTTGTATCGGCCAGCATTATTTCGATTATCGGTGCGGTCATGATCGGCCAGGGTTTCGTTGCTCAAGGCGTGCATGCGTCGGCAGCAATCATTACGGCGTTGGTACTATTTGCGATAGCGGGCTTCGTCATGACGCCGCAACATCCTCACCGGCATTCGGAACTGCCCGCGTGATTTTCGCCAGCGCGTTTACGGTTTTTGCATTAGGGTTGCGGCACGGCGCAGATCCCGATCATCTTGCAGCCATCGACAACCTCACCCGCAATTCAATTACCTCCAAGCCATTTTTGAGCCGCTTCGTCGGCACGCTCTTTGCCGGTGGACATACCATCATGGTGCTTGCGATCGCCGCCTTGGTGGGATTTCTTGGAACGAAATTCGGATCGCATGCCAGCCTTATCGAAACCATCGGAACTTGGATTAGTATAGTCGTGCTCTTCGTGATCGCAGGGGTTAACTTGCGACAGCTGCGTAGTGGTCAAACGGATCGCGTCGCCGGCGCGAAGACTCGTTTGCTCCCCGCGTTTTTGCGCAACGGTACCAGCCCGCTTTTGGCGATTCCCGTTGGGCTACTTTTTGGTTTCGGATTCGAAACGTCGAGTCAAATCGCCACGTATGCCGTCGCGTTCGGCGTATCTTCCGGTGTGTGGGGAGCGATTCTCGTTGGTGGGATGTTTTGCTTAGGAATGGCGTGCACGGACACGCTGGATTCACTGCTGATTCACCGCATGGTTAGTTACCGGGCCGGACGTTTGCCATTCATCATGCGCGTATGGATCATATCCGTTACGATCTTTGCAATTTTGGTTGCTCTGTACGAACTAGCCCAAGTGCTAGGTTGGAAACCCCCCGTTTCCGACTTAACGGTGAGCGCGATACTTGTGGCAAGTTTGCTCGCCGTCTTTGTCTGGATATTCCTCATGACCCGGGACGCGGGTCAACGTCAGCCATCAGTCACTACACCAATGGAGACCAATCCATGAAAACAACCCGAACCCTCGGCAGCATTTTGGCTTTTAGCATGATGATTGCCGTCGTCTTCTTGTATTCGAATTATGCCGTGCGCGGTTCGGATCACCAAGACTCTC
Source organism: Vulcanimicrobiota bacterium (assembly GCA_030945705.1). GTDB lineage: Bacteria > Vulcanimicrobiota > Vulcanimicrobiia > Vulcanimicrobiales > Vulcanimicrobiaceae > JALYZK01. The sequence goes on from JALYZK010000080.1 coordinate 8,287, forward strand.
CTGCTACCATAGCGCATCCTGGCGCGGATATTAGTGATCCCTACATTTTCCCGAGCCCGACGAATGGCAATAACGTTGTTATGGTCATGAACGTCCATCCTCTGATTCCAACGGGGCAGGGTCTATCGACGTTTTTTGACCCCGGCGTGTTGTATCAGATGAAGTTCGATACAAAATCGGAGAACGGCGGGGCGCTTTCCCAAGCACCTTCCGAGAATCTTGTAATTCAGTTTCAAGCCGGCGCGCCCGGAGCAAATCAGCCGATCTTTGTGAACGGACCCGCCGCTCCCAACGTCACGGGGGCCACCGCTAACACGACAGTCGGACTTAACGGACAAGGCACGATCAATACGCCGTTTACCTTAGCAAACGGACAAGTGCAAGTTTTTGCGGGCGCCCGTGAAGACCCGTTTTTCTTCGATCTCGCACAGTTCTTAAAGATTCTGCCCGATCGTAATGCCGGAAACACCACCACGCCCCTTCAACCCGGCGGTTTGCCGAGCTGCTTACCGCAGCCACTCGGCGGAAATAACACCTGCCCGCAGGGCTTTAACCCACCCGGAGTTGCCAGCGATACACTGAAAGGCTTTAACGTTCTGTCGTTTGTTGTGGAGATGCCGCGAAGCATGCTTATGACAAATGGCGGTGGCCCTAAAGTCGCTTTCTGGGTCACTACCAGCACCACGTCGGGACAATAAGGAGCACTATGAAAAACACAATAATTAAGACAAGCCTCACGCTTCTTGTTGCGGCACTCGGACTTGCCGGTTGTGGCAATGGTAGCGGTAATCAAGGCCAAATTCTCGGGGGCGGGCCGCCGTCTTCCACCTTCAGCCAGGTAGATCGGTTAAATCGCCCCGCCGTGAACGAAGTTTTTGCGGCGTTCGCACGCCACGATCCCAACAACCGCGCGGTACCCGCTGATGATCCCAATCCCGCGAACTTAAAAGGCGACATTATCAACTTCATGACGAACGTCGCCGGACGCAGTACTGCCATCACGAACGTGGTAGCCGCAGTACTGACTCC
>JALYZK010000081.1 GCA_030945705.1 Vulcanimicrobiota bacterium
CGGATAGATCGCCCTAAGCTGCGAGCATGCCGGGTCGTTCACGATCGGATCACCGGCGTCTGTAAATCCCGCAAGCACAGCCAAATGACCGTCCGAGTGTTCGATGGGTGCGCCGGGCAACTCGTCAGCATTCCAGCTATAGGAAAGGGCAAGCGGGATGCGCGCGGCGATGAAAGTAGCCGCATGAGTGAGGTCACGCAGATACGCCACGAATCCGCGCAACCCAAGGCGTCCGCTGAAAGCCACGTTGAACGACCAGTTCCCGGTGCCGTTGTATGCCGAATCAAAAACCTCTCCCGCCACTTCGGCAACTCCCATCGGGTGTCCAAAATAGGCATGGATCATCGAGAGACTTGCCGGGCTGCACCAGCCGCGTTCGCCTTCTACGACGTATTGCGATCTCGTGGGTACGGCCAATTCTATTGCGCCACCAAAATGCTCCGTTCTGGGGCTCGATCGCGGGGGGATTGCGAGACCCAGCGCTTCAAAGTACACGCCCGGAGCGCAAACCTCGACGCCGTCAAATGGGTGCTCCGCCTTAATGATATCCGTCTCGACCCGAACGCCGCTTTCTTGCGGACTGAACGAACGCCGCATTCCTGGGCGCCAGCCAGAGTGCATCAGCCTCGTCGTGGCGGGCTTCTGATCGCGCAGAAGCCGAAAGCTCAAATCGCCGCTGGGCGCACGAGTGTTCCAACTTAAAACTGCTTCGCGCGTTGGCTCACAGGCCAAGCGAGCCGATGCGTCAACCGATTCTCGCAGCGTTACGGGAATATCAGATCTCCCATTCCCACGAATTCCAATTATTCGCAATGTACGGCGCCGGCTTGTAATGTTGGAGGTCCCTGTTGCGCGCGTTGTACGAGTTTTCCCAGTAGAGAAAGACGGCCGGTATAAGCACGTGCAAACGTTCTTCTTCCCTTTGGTACAATGCTTTGCGTTGCCGGCGATCAAAGGTTCTGGTTGCTGCCTCCGAAGTTTGGTCGAGGACGGCATCGTGTATCCACGATGTGTTGGCCCCGTGCGGCGGTATGAATTTGCTGTTCCTGTTTCCCGCGTTATCGGGATCAGCTGCATTCGTCGCTATTGACCATGACATGAAATAGTTCCCAGTATACAGCGGCCCGTTTTGGGCAAACAGAAAGCTCACCGGGTAATTCCGTATGGCCAAGTCGATGCCGATGTCTTTGAGTGCTTGTTGCATTTGTACTTCCGCCTGAATGTTTGCCTGTTTGTTCGTTCCTGTGGAAATCGTTAAATGCATCGCCCGCTCGCCTTTATGTCGAACACCGTCGGGACCCAATTTCCAGCCAGCCGCATCGAGCAGACGCGCCGCGCCTGCAACGTCGTACCTGTAGAGCGGAATGTCTGGGGCCGCCCAGGATCCGGGAAAAATGTCGCTATGTGCCCGCACGTTATAGCCGTGATAGATGACCTGGTTGATCCGATCCCAATCGACGGCTTGTGTGATTGCCAGACGGGTGCGGACATCGTTGAGCTCAGGTTTACTGGTGTTGAACTCCAAATGCCGCCAGTTAGCAATGAGGTGCTTTTCGATCGAAAGGCCATCGATTGCGTGTAAGCGGTTTATCTGATCTTCTGAAACGCCGTCGTACACGTCGATCTCGTGAGTTTGCAATTGGGCGAACAGTGTGTCGACGCTCGGGATGACTTTCCAGCTGATGGCTTTTAACTTTGGGGGGCCTCTCCAATATTTGGTGTTGGGCACAAACTCCAGCGACGCGCCGTGGTTCCATTTGCGCAAGATCCAAGGTCCGCTTGAGATGGGCTGGCTATTAAAGGGCGCTTTGTTGATGTCAGGGAGTTTTCCGAGCAAATGTTCCGGCAGCGGCGGGTACGCCGCCCCGCCGCTCGCGAGATTGCCTAAGAAGCTGGAGTTTGCTCTCTTTAAATGTATGACGATCGTATAGTCATTCGGCAACTCAACCGAAGCGATGTCGCTCCAACCGAAGAGCGCTTTTGTATTGTTGCGGGGATTGATTACTGCCCGGTAGGTGAAGCGCCAGTCGCGCGCGGTCAGCGGTGCTCCGTCCGACCACACGACCCCTTCTCGTAGATGAACGGTGATCGTCTTGTTGTCTTTCGATATTCCACCGTTTTGGTAGGTCGGTAACACTGTCGCCAATTCGGGATAGTATTCTCCTTTTTCGTCGTAGCGGAACAGTGGCGCGAAAAGTAGCGCGTCTGCTTCATCGGTGGCTGCAGTGTGCCCGAACATGGGGTTTAAATTGTCGGGCTCATCGGGCATCCCTAACCGAACGTGGCCTGGAGTCGTCCAGGCATTGCGGGCTGAGCCGTCGTGCCTTTGTCCGCCCACCTTCGTGCACGCGGCAAGAACAGCAATGCAAAGCAGGACGGTAGCTAACCACGCTGGTTTCATGGCTTAAATCTCCAATGGGTTGCGTTTGGTGAGCGCAGGCGCAATTGCATCGTACAATCGGTGTGGTCCGAAGCGCACCACATCGTCGACCGGAAGGTGCGTTTCGCTGCGCGCTTCATCGATTGCGCGGTCCGCTTCGCTCTCGGATAGGTCTGCGGTATTAAGCGCGATTCCAACGACGCAAGCCGGCTTAATCGTTGCGCATAAAGCCTCGTGAATCTCAATCAGTTTGCCATATGGGAGCACCGGTGTCGCATAGTTTTCAATTCTCGTTTGATACGGTTTCACCACCAAAATTAGCGCGTCGGGGGCACAACCGTACAGCAGAGATAGTGTGACCGGCGCGTAGGCTGGATGATTAATCGAACCTTGCCCTTCAACAACCACAAGCTGGGCCGTGCGCGCGGCTTGGAGGACTAATTGCTCGGCCGCACCGGGTGCAAAGTCGGCAATTACGCGATCCACACAAATACCCCATCCTGCCACCATCACGCCGGTTTGACCGGTCGGCACAAACTTGGCGCGGACGCTGCGGTCTTTAGCGGCCCTGACCAATTCAAGCGAAACGGTCATTTTCCCGATGGCGCAATCGCTGCCAACGGTCAGCAGGATGGGTGCCCTAACGCGATACACTTCCCCGCAAAAAAGCGGCACGAGCGGCGGAACACGGACGTCCCAAATAGCTCCACCGTGCGTTCGTGCCGCGGCAACGAACTGCGGATCCTCGCCTAGGAGTTCATGCATCCCACTGACGACATCTAATCCGCACTGCAGTGCAGCCAATATTTCGGAGCGCCACTCCTGCGAAAGTTGCCCACCTTGTGGCGCCACGCCGATGAGCAAGGCCGTTGGCTTGCGCCGCAGTCCCTCCTCAAGCGTGCTGACTATGGGCGCATCGCATTGCAAGTAGGGGATAACTTCACGCACGGTTTTACCAGCTAAAGACGCATCAATCACACCGACGCAGCGGTCTGCTCCATATGCGATGACACCGTGCGCTGTTTTGGCGGACCGGCTCGCGAACGCAGCCGGCGCGAGAATCAAATAACGGCGCACTCGTGCACGCCTAAACCGGGCCCATTTGGGAGAATAAGCTTGCCGTTGCGGTACGCCACGCCTTGGAAAGGGTGGTTTGCGGTCAGGAAGGGTCCGTCAATGTCGGCCCAATCCACCAGCGGCGTGAGGTGCGCTGCCGCGGTCGATAAAATCCCCGTTTCAACCATGCAGCCGAGCATGATCTTCAATCCAAGCGCGCGTGCGGTCGCAATCATCGCCAAAGCACCGCGAATGCCGCCGCATTTGACGAGTTTCACGTTGACGCCGTCGACGCACCCAAAGAGTGCCGGCAAGTCTGAGGCGTTTTTGGAATCTTCATCCGTAACGATTGGAATTTTTGAACGTTCGCGAACGAAACGCAATTGTTCCGGATGACCGGCCGGAATCGGTTGCTCGCAAAACTCGATATCGAAGCGCTCTAACTCACGCAAAATCACAACGCTCGATTCTGCGGTCCAGCCTTCGTTGGCATCTACACGAATCGTTCCGGTATACTTGGAGCGGATTGCCTCGACAGTTTCAATTTCTCGCCCCTTTCCGAGTTTAACTTTGATAATCGGATGCTCACCGATCTCCGCTAATTTCTTCTGTGTAAGTTCCGGCTCGGATATTCCGATGGTGAAGGAGGTTATCTTGGTTTGCGCCGGATCGACGCCGAGCAAACGGTACAGCGGAACCTGCAAATCCTTGCCGATGAGGTCGTGCAAAGCGCAGTCCAGCCCGCAGCGCACAGCGGCGGGCAAGCCGTCCAGCAACGCGTCCATCATGTAAGGATCGTCCGTACGTAAGTTGTGAGTTTGCACGTACGACAAAATGGAATCGACCGATTCATTGTAGCGCTCGCTTGGCGCGGCCTCGCCCAGACCTTCCATCCCGTTGTACTGCAGCCTGAAGATCGCCGTATGAGACACCGACTCGCTGCTCCGCGAAATGGTAAACGGGTGAACGAGCGGCAATTCCATGCTTCCAAGGGAGAGGGTTAATGCGGACATGCCTCGCGCCTTCCACCTCATCTGCAGAGCTCCTAGGCTCGTTACGATACCGAAATGATTTCTTCGGGAAGGTATGACTGCAGCATCGTATGGCTTCGTCGCGATTTACGCTTGCGGGACAATACGGCGCTGCATGAAGCGGCGCAGCAGAGCGCCCGCATATGCGTTGCATTTGTTTTAGACCCCGTACTGCTGCGCAGCCAGAACATGGGCGCACCGATAGTGCAATTTTTCTTCAGCGCACTCGAAAGGTTGCGAACTGAATTGCGGCAGCTGGGCAGCGAACTGGTTCTTCTCGAAGGGGCGTTCGAGAAGGAACTCCTAGTGCTCGCCCGCAGAGTCGGGGCGCAAGCCATTTTCTTCAATGAGGATTACGAGCCGAGCGCTGTCGTGCGCGATGCTTCCGTACAGCGAACCCTGGAGCACGCGGGATTTGCCGTTCATCAATTTGTGGACCATGTCTACGCGAGTGCAGATGAGGTGCGATCAGCCTCAGGCGAACCCTACCGGGTCTTTACGCCGTATAAGCGGCGGTGGCTCGAGCAGTACCGCGTCTCTGCGAAGGCACCTCTGCCATCCAAACAGGTTGGCACGGGCAAATTTGTCGCCCGTTGCGACGTACTCGAGAGCAAACCGGTTCCCAGACCCGAGGACTACGGCCATCGTTCCTCCAGCGACTTTCCTACTGGAAGCGAGGCTCGTGCGCTCGCCATTTTGCAGTCCTTTCTGCGCACTGGCGGCGCTGCCGGTAGCTATGGTGATGACCGAAACTTCCCCGCGCGCAATGGGACTTCGCATCTCTCGCCGCATCTGCGCGCGGGAACCATCGGCATCCGGGCTTGCATTGCAGCAGCAGTGCGCGCAAGACAGGGGCGAGACTCGAGTCAATGCACCAGTATCGATATATGGATTTCCGAACTCATATGGCGAGATTTCTATCAGCAAATCCTCAAAAATTATCCACATGTGGCGAGCGGGCCATTCCAAAGTGCCGCAGCCGGTATACGATTCCGCGAGGCCGACAGTGATTTTCGAGCGTGGTGTGATGCACGCACCGGGTATCCTATCATCGATGCGGCAATGAGCCAACTTAATCAATATGGTTGGATGCATAACCGCTTGCGGATGGTGGTCGCATCCTTCCTTTCCAAGCATCTCCTTCTGGATTACCGGCGAGGCGAACGGTATTTCGAGCAGCACTTATGCGACGCGGATCGGGCGGCAAACAACGGCGGCTGGCAGTGGGCAAGCTCTACCGGAACGGACGCAGCGCCGTACTTCCGCATTTTCAATCCGACCCTGCAAAGCCGTCACTTTGACCCGGATGGCACGTTCATCAAATCAATGCTGCCGGCATTACAGCATGTGCCCATACAATACGTTCACGAACCGTGGGCGTTACCGCCACTTCTTGCAGCCCAATCACGCTGCGATATCGGCAAGGACTATCCGTTTCCTATTGTAGATCATGAAACAGGCCGCACTCGAGCCATCGCAACCTACAGCAGCGCTCTTTCGAAGAGCAGGAAGGGCTAAGCGCGCTTCCCTCCTTAGGAGCGCGCCGCAAATTCGCAACCTCGGGCTCCGGCTTTGCGGGAAGAGCAACCCAGCGGGCCCGTTGCGCGTAAAATTATCGTCTCAGACTGCTTTTTCGTTTCTGTCAAGACTGTTCGGTTACGCGTCAACATGGTAGAGTTGGGGGACATCGACTGCGCGTGCGCGCGAAACGTTTGCAGGTGTTGGACCAACGCCTTAACCTAGGGAGCATAAGCTCCGGATACGACAGGTGTTGCCGGCGGTTTACCGCCTCGTCCCTGGCGCCCGGGCCGCACCCACCTGCGAGATCGCAGGTTCAAACCGCCTACGTAGACGCCTCGTGTGGTCGGTCAATCGTTGCTTGTGGTTGCGTTTCAAAGGGCGGCCCCAATTTCTTCTGTTGCAATCATCGTTCGCAGTTCGATGAACGCCGCGCGCATTGCGTCGACGCTTCCCCCTCCGTCACGGTAGTCAACGGCGAGAAAACCGCGGAAGTCCTTGAGCAAAGTAAAAAGGCGATCCATCGGCGGGTTTTCATCAGATTCTACTTCGGCCGGTGAATGTACATGCCACGCGAGGACGGTTTTGGAAACGATTGCAGCCGGATCGGAAGCAAGATCAAACATGCTCGGTTCCGGTGCGAAACGGAGCCACGCACTGTCTGCTTCCTTCGCAAGGCGTTTGAGATTCTGCGTTGTGCTAGTTAAAGTGTCAGGAACGTTGCGCACCGCCAAGGTGATATTATATTGCTTTGCCAGTGAAGTCGCCACGCCCACCCGCGCGAGGACATCCGACCAGCTTGTCTGGAGTTCACTTGGTAAATGTGAGGTCAATAGGGGCGCTGCCAAGGCGCTAGCAATTTCGAAATCGGCTCGCATCGCAGGTTCATCGGCGGAAAAGAAATCATCGCTGCGCAGTGCTGCTACGGTAAGGCCCAGATCGGCAGCCATCTTCTTGATCTGAGCGAGGTAGTCGTAGTCGGTTCGCGGAAAATGGCGAACGTCGCTGATCACGCCGTCGCTGGCCAGTGTACGAGCACATAGGTCGAGCCATTCGATCTGGGTAAGTTCGCCGCTCGAAAGCAGACGACCGAACGCAGTGCTCGAACATGCCAATTTCATAGCCGCCCACGCTTCGACCGTTTATAGGGGACCCCTTCGCTTGAAAATTGCAATGGCTGCCGACCATGCCGGCTTCGAATACAAAGATCGCATCGCAGGGTATCTCCGAGGCAAGGGCCACCAAATTTTAGACTACGGAACGAGCGATGAGGTGCCTGTAGATTATCCTGATTATGGTTTTGTTGTCGGCGAATCGGTGGCCACGGGCCAGGCGGAACGTGGCATTTTGGTTTGCGGTTCAAGCTTAGGAATAGCGATGGCCGCCAATAAGGTCGCAGGTATCCGCTGCGCTCCCGTGTTTGAGCCCTACGCAACGGAGCTTTCTCGCCGCCACAACGATGCAAACGTGCTAGCCCTTTCCGAGCGATTGACCGGCTGGGACATGACGGTGAAGTGCGTTGATGTGTTTTTAGAAACGCAATTCGACGCAGGACGACATTCGGGTCGCGTTTTGAAACTGAACCAGTACGGACAAACAGCTAAAGCCAAGACACTGCGCGATTTGGAACGCGGCGAAGTGAGCGGCGCTCAAACGCCCAAAGCGGAGTCAAATTGAAGACAGAAAGTAAAACATGAACCTTCTAGACCCCAGCGCGCTTCTCGCCCAAGATCCTGAAATATTTCAAGCGATTGCCAACGAAGAACGCCGGCAAAAAGACAACCTCGAACTTATAGCTTCAGAAAACTATGCAAGCGCTGCGGTGCGTGACGCCCTAGGTTGTGTGATG
>JALYZK010000105.1 GCA_030945705.1 Vulcanimicrobiota bacterium
AAGAAGAGGCCCGCACTACTGCGGGCCTCTTCTTTTTGGTTCGTTGGTTGTAACCCGACGTATCTCCCGCGGAAGTTACATCATGTCGTAGCCGCCACCCATTCCACCCATGCCGCCGCCTGGCATCCCGCCACCGCCGCCGTCTTTCTTGGGTTCCGGTTTGTCGGCAATTAAGGTCTCGGTCGTCAACATCAGGGCACCGATTGAAGCGGCGTTTTGCAGCGCCGAGCGCGTTACTTTAAACGGCTCGACAATGCCGGCTCCGATCATATCGACGAGCTCGCCCGTCATCGCATCGAAACCTTGACCAGGCTTCGAACCTCTGACCCGCTGCACTTCGACCGAACCCTCGTAACCGGCGTTTTCCGCAATCTGGCGAAGTGGTTCCTCGAGCGCACGACGCACGATTTCCATCCCAATCTTCATGTCGGGACCGGTTCCCGCCGATCCGTTCTCCGAAGAGAACTTGAAGTTCTCGAGCGCTTTCTGCGCGTGTACCAAGGAACTTCCGCCGCCGGGAATCATCCCTTCTTGCACCGCGGCACGCGTGGCGGACAACGCATCCTCGATGCGGTGTTTCTTTTCTTTGAGTTCCGTTTCAGTTGCCGCACCCACCTGGATGACAGCGACGCCACCGCTGAGCTTTGCGAGACGCTCTTGCAGCTTCTCACGGTCAAAATCGCTGTCGGTCTCTTCGACCTGCCGTTTGATCATTTCGATACGGCCCTTAATATCGGAATCCTTACCCTTGCCATCAACGATCGTGGTCTCTTCCTTAGTGACCTTGACCGATTTGGCTTGACCCAACAGATCCGGCGTTACCTTGTCAAGTTTGAGACCGAGCTCTTCGCTGATGACGGTCGCACCAGTCAAAGTGGCGATGTCTTTGAGCATTTCTTTGCGACGATCACCGAAGCCCGGGGCCTTGACAGCAACGGTCGTAAAAGTACCCCGCAGCTTGTTTACAACTAAAGTAGCGAGAGCTTCGCCTTCGACGTCTTCAGCTATAATGAGCAGGGGCTTCTGCACCTGCACCACTTTTTCAAGCAGTGGAAGGATGTCGGCGATGGCCGAGATCTTTCGTTCGGTGACCAGAATGAAGGGGTCGCTCAAAACGGCTTCCATGCGTTCGCTGTCGGTCACCATGTACGGCGAAATGTAGCCTTTGTCGAACTGCATGCCGTCTTTGGTTTCGACTTCCGTTTTCATCGATTTGGATTCTTCCACCGTAATGACGCCATCTTTACCGACTTTTTCCATCGCAGTCGAAACTAGGCCACCAATCTCTTTGTCGTTTGCGGAAATTGATGCGACCTGAGCAATCTTCTCCGCAGTGTCCACTTTCTGAACGAGTTTTTCCATTTCGCCAACCGAAAGTTCGACGGCTTTTTCGATGCCGCGCTTGATCAGCAACGGGTTGCTGCCTGCGGTTACATTCCGCAGACCTTCCCTAATGATCGCTTGCGCCAGCACGGTTGCCGTCGTCGTGCCATCTCCGGCGATGTCGTTGGTTTTAGAAGCAACTTCTTTGACAAGCTGCGCGCCCATGTTTTCAAATGGGTTCGGCAGCTCGATTTCTTTTGCAATCGTGACGCCGTCGTTGGTAATCGTCGGCGATCCGAATTTCTTGTCGAGGACGACATTGCGTCCTTTGGGTCCGAGAGTGACTCTCACCGCATCGGCCAGGATGTTTGCCCCGCGCTCTAGCGAACGGCGAGCGTTTTCGTCAAAAATGAGTTCTTTTGCAGCCATTTTACTTACTAACTCCTATACGCCAACCGGAACGCGTTCGTCGGTCATAACCGCCAGAACGTCTTTTTCCGAAATGATGAGAACTTCTTTACCTTCGATTTTAACTTCGCTCCCCGAATATTTCGAGTAGATGACGCGGTCGCCGGGCTTGACATCCATCGACAACTTCGTGCCGTTGTCGAGCGTGCGGCCGGAACCCACCGCCAGGACTTTGCCCTCTTGCGGCTTCTCTTTTGCAGTGTCGGGGAGGAACACACCACCCACGGTCTTTTCCGCCTGCTCAACATGCTCGACGACCACGCGATCGCCCAAAGGCTTCAAATTCACTAAATTAACCTCCAGAATTGGGAATTGGCACTCGCGGCAGTTGACTGCCAGCCGTTCAAAATATTAGCAGACTCAAGCGGTGAGTGCAAGGGCTTCAGCCGGGGGGAGCTTGATATGGGGGGCAAAGGCATCGTTTGCGGCCGGTCGAAGGCGCCGGCATGGCTAATGCCAACCCACGTCGAGTGCGCGACGTCCTACTCCACGGCTTCCTAGCCGGAGTGATGGGGGGCATCTTGATCGATACATTTTTGTATTTTACGACGATTGCGCCGAAGCACGCAGGCCTCGGGTCGCTGTATGCGGACATCGCATATAACGCCATCGGTAGAGGCGCCTATGAGCTTCCGAGCGCGATTTGGTTGGGCGTTGCGATGCATTTTGCGGTCAGTATCGCTTGGGGGCTGGGTTTCGCCTATGCCCTCGCGATGGCACCCGATCTGTTGTCCCATCCCCTCATGGCCGGGCTCGTCTTTGGGTTCGTCGTTCAGATTGTGATGCAAATCGTGCTGGCAATTTGGGGACATGTTCAAAAACCTACCGCGCCTCTATTCGCGGCGAGCTTTCTGGGTCACACCCTTTTCTTCGGTCTGCCGATCGCGCTGTACTTTTCGCGACTCTGGCACCGCCAAAGCTAATTGTTGGCAGAGGTCCAAATAAATCTGAACGCGGTGCGCGCGAACGCGACGCGTATGCGGACCTTGGTGGCCCCAGCCAAGCTGGCGGCGGTGATCAAATCCAACGCATATGGTCACGGCATCGTTAAGGTCGGGCTTGCGCTTGAACGCATCGCCTCTCGCCTTTGCGTATATTCGCTGCCGGAAGCAGTGGCTTTGCGCGACGCAGGCATCATCGCTCCCATCTTGATCATGGGCCCCATTGCTCCGTCCGAGCTCCTTGCGGCGCACGAAACCGGCGCAGCGATTGCTCTGTGGGATACGGGGGGCTATGCGCGGCAGGTCGCTGCGGTTGGCCGGCAGCATGCGGTCCCGTTTGCCGTCCACATAAAATTAAATACGGGCGTCGCACGCCTAGGCTTGGCTGCCCACCGCGCGGCCCGGGCAGCCGAAGAATATCTACGGATGCCGGGGTTGCGGGTGCAAGGCGTCTTTTCGCACTTGGCCAGCGCCGAAGAGCTGGATTCCCCCTTTACTCTTGGACAATTGCAGACGTTCGAGACTGTGGTTGCACGCATTCGCCCCAGCCTCAAACGCTCGCAGTCCGATCCAATCCTCCATATCGCCGCCTCGGCCGCCGCCATGCTATGGCCGCAGAGCCGTCTCGATATGGTGCGAGCCGGTATCGCGCTATATGGATTGTGGCCTTCCCGAGAGACGAAGGACGCAATGCGCACATCGGGTTTACATCTTGAACCGGCGCTTTCGTTCAAAAGCCAGCTTGTCGCGACGCGAGAAGTTTCGGTGGGAACGCCAATTGGTTATGGTGCTTCCTATCGTACTCCCAAAGATGCGACTATCGGCATCGTTCCACTCGGTTACGCAGAAGGAATTCCGCGTTTGCTTTCCAACCGCGCCAATTTTTTAGTATGCGGTCAGCGGTGTCCCGTAGTGGGACGGGTTTGCATGAACATGACCATGATTGACGTGAGCGGCGTACCTGATGCGCGATCCGGACAGCAGGTGACGCTCATCGGAACCGATAGCGCGCAGACCGTCACCGCGGACGACTGGGCGCAGTGGGCCGACACGATAAACTATGAAATCGTAACGCGCTTGCCTTCGGAAGTGCCCCGGCGTTACTAGTGCCAACCACGTATCTTCATGCAAGTTCGCTAATAGCTGCCGAGAGATCGATGGTATCTTCGTACAGCGCGCGGCCAATGATTGCAGAATCCACATTGTCGGGCGTCTGATCTTTTAGCGAGCGTAAATCGCCGATAGTACGGGCTCCGCCACTAGCGGTGATTTTGATTTGGGCAACGCGTGCGACATCCTTGAGGGCAGCAATATCATATCCTTTTCCGGTGCCATCACGCGCGATTTCGGTAAATATCACTCGTCCGACACCCCAGGATGCCACCCGTTTGATGAGCGCATCTCTACCCATCACCGTTTCGCTGAGCCAACCGCGAATCGCCACCCGGTCTCCGCGCGCATCGACACCGGCGATAACTTGATCTCCGAGAGTCCCGATAATGTTGCGCGCGCCGCGCTCGTTTTCGACCAGCACCGTTCCGAGCACGACATAAGCCGCCCCGGCAGCGAGGCGCGCTTTTGCCTGGTCGAGTGTCCGGACACCGCCGCCACTTTCCACCGGCACGTCGACCGCCGCACAGATGGATTCGATCGCCGCAAGATTCTGGCCGATTCCGAAAGCGCCGTCCAAATCGATAACGTGCAGCCGCTGCGCGCCCGCCGCAACAAACACCCTGGCTTGTTCGACTGGGTCCGCCTCATACTGCGTCTCGCGATTCGGGTCGCCTTGATGCATGCGCACGCACTTTCCCTTGCGCAGATCGATGGCCGGGATGAGGATCATGTTACGAGGTTGCGGCCTCGATCTTATGTTTGCCGTTACTCTGGTGGGAGCTACGTTCGACCATCGGAATGAACGGATGAACGGGTGGTCCGGAGTAGGTCGCTTGCGGGCGGATCAACCGGTTGTCGGCGAGCTGTTCCAAAATGTGCGCAGTCCAACCGATCATTCTTCCGCAGGCAAACATGCACGTGAACTCATCCGCAGGAATGCCAAGACTGAAAAGCGTGGGAGCCGTATAGAATTCAACGTTCGCGTAAATGCGCTTGCCGGGCTTCTCTTCTTGCAGCACTATATTTGAAGCATCTTCAAGTGCGCGCGCTATCTGATACCACTTCGGATCGGAAGCTTCTCCCAATACTTTGGCCATTGCTTCCAGATGCTGAGCCCTAGGGTCACGCGTTTTATATTCCCGATGCCCCATCCCCATAATCCGCTCTCCACGTTTGAGTAGTTCCCGCACGTACGCTTCGCTGCGTTCCGGCTTTCCAATTTCGAGCAACATGTGCATGACTTTACCGGGCGCTCCACCGTGTAAATCTCCCTCGAGAGTGGCAATCGCAGAGGTTGCGGCCGCGTAGATATCCGCTCTGGTAGACGCGCACACGCGTGCTGCAAAAGTGGAAGCGTTGTAGGAATGATCGGCAAGGAGTACGAGATACGTATTGAGCGCTTCCGTTGCTTCCGCGATTGGAAGTTCTCCAGTACGCATATAAAGGAAGTTAGCCGCCATTGAAAGGTCGTGCCGGGGTTCAATAGGTTCCAGTCCGCGCCGGACGCGATCCCAAGCTGCAACGATGGTTGGGGTTCTTGCGATAAGATGAATCGCCGCGCGGGGGTTCGAGGGGTGCGCACCATCTTCGCCAACTGGTGAAAAGAGTGCTAAGCCCGAGATGATTGTTCGCAGTACATCCATCGGCCATGCGGTTTTCGGGATGTTGTACATGGATTCAACCAGCGGCTGCGGCAGCATGCGGTTCGCCGCAAGGCGAACTTTCAAATCTTCAAGCTGCTGCTTGTTGGGCAACTGGCCAAAAAGCAGCAAGTAACAGATTTCTTCAAAGCACGCGTTGGGCGCAAGGTCGTGAATATCGTAACCGCGATAGGTCAGCCGGCCTTCTTTTCCCTCGACGTTGCTTAGCTCGGTGCTGCCAACGACGACGCCTTCAAGACCTCGATCCACGACGGTACCTGTGTGTGACAGAGTGCAACCTCCTAACGATCAGCCTTTGCCCCAGTTTGTGGAGTAAGAGCGTTTTCCATGCAATGTGCTGTGTTCGCCGTTGCGCTCCACGGCTAAGCCGATCAAACGGTCGATCAGTGCTTCGAAGCCTATCCCGAGCGATGCGCACTCATCAGGAAGTAAGCTGGTAGCAGTCAACCCGGGCAGCGCATTGATCTCCAAGATATACGGTCGACCTTCTTTACTGACGATGAAATCGGTGCGTGAGTAGTCGCGTAGACCGATCAACCGGTGCGCGGACAACGCCAGCATTTTGATTCGCGCGCACAAATCCGCATCGATGGGAGCTGGAATTAGATGCGTGCTGCCACCGGGCTGAAACTTCGCGTCGTAACTGTAGAACTCGTCCTGGTTCGGGATGATTTCTACCACCGGCAATGCATCCTCCGCCAAGATACCGCAAGAAAACTCGCGACCGGCAACAAATTGTTCAGCCAGGATCATCTGTGTGGAGTTCTCTGCAGCAACGATCATTGCGGCGGTCCATTGCTCGTGCGTTTTCACGATTGATACGCCGGCACTGGAACCTTCATAACGCGGCTTAACTACAAGCGGCAAGTCGAGCGATCCGGGAAGCAAAGGCAAGGTTCCCCCACTGAGGTCGAACGTGTCCCAAGCGGGAGTTGGTAAACCTTCCCCCGCGAGCAGCTTCTTCGTTAGATGCTTGTCCATTGCGACTGCGGCGGACTCTAGCGAGCTTCCCGTGTACGGTAAACCCATCCAGTCGAGAATGCCCTGTATCTGACCATCTTCACCGCCCGGGCCGTGTAGGGCATTAAACACAACATCGGGCTCTATAGTGCGCAGTGCATCGATGAATCGCTCGTCATAATCAAGCGATTGCGCTTCGTAACCCAGCGATTGCAGCGCTTGCATCACACGGCTACCACTGGCAATAGAGATCTCCCGCTCGGAACTCGGGCCGCCCATAACGACCGCGACGCGCGGTTTAGAGCTCATGCTCATCGGTGAAAACGCCGACCAAATGCACTTCTAACTGCAACGGTACCCCGAACTGGTCCATAACCGCACGACGCACACGTGCAAGTAATGACGCAACGTCCTTAGCGCTGGCATGACCGACGTTGTTGATAAAATTGGCATGCAAGACTGAAACTTCAGCGCCGCCTTCACGCCATCCCTTAGCTCCGGCAGCTTCAATGAGTCGCGCCGCGTTATCATCGGGCGGATTACGGAAACACGAACCGGCATTTGGCAAGGCTATTGGCTGGGTCCGCTTGCGGCGCACAAGGCGGCCCTGCATTTCCGCCCGCACCGCTTGAGGATCACCCCGCGCGAACTGAAATGACACGCGCGCGACAATGGCATCGTGCCCGAGCGTCGTATGGCGATAATAGTAC
>JALYZK010000120.1 GCA_030945705.1 Vulcanimicrobiota bacterium
ACTTGTACGAGCAGCGCATTTCAACAGTGCAGAGGGTCGGCCCCTGGAATTGCGTATTTAGTTCACACCTAAACATGGAACTTCTTCTGAAAGGACGCCGATGGATAAGGTTGTTCCCAGCGCCGCCCAAGCCGTGGCGGACATCCGGGATGGCGCAAGCATCGCGGTTGGCGGCTTCGGCCTGAACGGGATTCCAAATAATCTCATTCACGCGCTGCTGGATCAGGGCGCCCGGGAACTGGTAACGGTTTCCAATAATTGCGGCGTGGACGGTTGGGGCCTGGGTGTCTTACTGGATGCTAAACGAATACGTCGGACCACGGGATCGTACGTCGGTGAAAACAAAGAGTTTGAACGTCAGTACTTGCGCGGAGAGTTGGAAGTAGAGCTCGTTCCTCAGGGAACACTCGCCGAACGTTTACGTGCAGGCGGAGCGGGCATTCCCGGCTTCTATACGCCCGCGGGAGTCGGAACTCAAGTTGCCGACGGTGGATTACCCTGGCGTCACGCAGCAGACGGCTCCATTGCGATCGCATCCCCGCAGAAAGAAACTCGCGTTTTCAACGGCCAGGAGTACGTCTTGGAAGAAGGTATCATTTGCGACTTTGCTTTGGTGCGTGCTTCACGCGGCGATCGGTACGGCAACTTGATCTATGAAAAAGCCACGCGTAACTTCAATCCGCTATGTGCAGCGGCGGGTCGCATCACCATTGCTGAAGTTGAAGAACTCGTCGAACTTGGTGACATTGATCCGCGGGACGTGCATACCCCCGGTATATTCGTGCAACGCGTCGTTGTTGTCGGAGCCCATGGCAAGCGTACCGAGCGCGTTACCACGCGTAAGCGTGTGAGTCGGGAGGCTGCCTAATGCCCCTAACTCGAGAGCAATTGGCGCAGCGAGTCGCGCAAGAGTTCCAAGACGGCCACTATATTAACCTTGGAATCGGCTTGCCCACGCTGTGCCCCAATTACGTGCAACCCGGTGTCACCGTCGTATTGCAAAGCGAAAACGGTATCCTCGGAATGGGTCCGTATCCGTGGGAAGGCGAAGAAGATCCCGACTTAATTAACGCTGGGAAAGAAACGGTTACCGTGGCTCGCGGCGCTTCCTTTTTTGACTCATCCCAGTCTTTTGGCATGATCCGCGGAGGTCACATCGATTTAGCGGTTCTGGGGGCGATGCAGGTTTCGCAACACGGTGATTTAGCCAATTGGATGATTCCCGGAAAAATGGTGAAGGGGATGGGCGGCGCCATGGATTTGGTGCACGGCGCCAAGCGCGTAATTGTCATGATGGAACATGTGGCACGCGATGGCTCGTATAAAATCGTCAAGCACTGCACCTTGCCGTTGACGGGCAAGCGGGTTGTAAACCGCATCATCACAGACCTCGCAGTGCTCGATGTCATTTCGGAGGGCTTGGTTTTGCGCGAGCTTGCGCCAGGCGTAGATATCGAAGAGGTGCAAAAATATACGGAGCCGCCGGTGCTCCTGCCGGTCCAACCGACGAGGATGGAGCTCACCGCACTCACATAGCGGAGCGCCATAGCGCCTTAGGTCGCGATCGTCCGAGTTTCGTCGCGGAACTGTTTGAGATAGAGGCGGGCGTATGCGCCGTTCCTCGCAAGCAAGACTGCATGGGGTCCGCTTTCGATGACCCTTCCGCGCTCCACCATAAATATAATGTCGGCGGACAAGATGGTTGAGAGTCTGTGCGCGATTACCAGGCTCGTGCGACCGCGCATAAGTGGCACGAGCGCGGCTTGGATTGCTGCTTCGTTATGGGAGTCGAGTGCGCTGGTAGCTTCGTCGAGGATGAGAATCCTGGGATTTTTTAATAAGACCCGCGCAATTGCTAGGCGCTGGCGTTCCCCGCCGCTGAGCTTATGCCCGCGTTCGCCGACCACCGTGTCGTAACCGTCCGGAAGCGAGGCAATAAAATCGTGAATGTTGGCGGCTTTGGTCGCCTCGACCAACGCGGCATGGCTTGCACCGGTTTGCGCATAACGCAGATTGCTGGCGATGGTGTCGTGGAAGAGGTATGTTTCCTGTGTCACAATCCCAATATCGCGGCGCAATGATTCCAACGTGAGCGTGCGAATATCATGCCCGTCGATGTAAATGCTTCCGCTTTGGGGCTCATAAAAACGCGGTACGAGTTGGGTTATCGTCGTCTTACCCGCTCCGGACGGGCCGACGAACGCGGCAACCTGTCCCGGCTCTACGTGGAAGGTCACCCCGCCAAGCGCCGTGCGATTGGGCGTGTACGAAAAATGGACGTCATTGAAACGCAAGTCGCCCTTTATTTTGCCCAGCGCGATGGCTCCGGGCGGGGAATACGCTTCAGGTTCCATGTCCAGATACTCAAAGATACGCTCGAACACAGCCAGCGCGCTGACGATTTGCACCTGAATACCGGCAAGGGCGGCGGCGGGACCATATAAACGAGTCACGATAAGCGTTACGAATGCGACGATGACGCCGGTAGTCAACGTATGGGTAAGCGCAAGCCATCCGCCGCCTAACCAGATTATCGCAGGTCCAACGACGACCATGGCGCTGATGGCCATCATGAACCAGCGTCCAACCATCGCGAGCGAAATCTCGAGTTTCATCAACTGCGACCCGGCGTCGTAGAAGCGGTCTCGTTCGTATGTTTCCCGGGCGAAAGACTTGATGAGCGTTATTCCCGAGATCGAAAGCGTCTCTTGGGTGATACTCTCCATTTGATCTCGTTTTTCGCGCGTGCGCTTTCGGACCTCGTACATCTTTCGCCCGACCGGCGACAGCGGAAGAATCATGAGGGGCACCACGGCGATGCCAATCAGTGTCAGGCGCCAATTCATGATAAACATCGCCACTAACGTCGTGCTAATCATGAGAAAGTTTGTAATAATCGTTACGAGCGTTCCGGTCACCACGTTGTCGATGTTGTCAACGTCGTTCGAAACGCGGTTCATGATTTCACCGGTCTTTGTACTGGTGAAAAAATTCAGCGACATTTTGTGCAAATGCGCGACCAAGCTCGTGCGGATGTCGCGCATTATTCCTTCGCCTACCAACGAATTTAAAAACCCTTGATACACCCCGATGAGCCCGGCAACTATTCCTGAAGCGATGATATAGGCAACATCGATGATAAGGTCGCGCATGTTGCCGCTTGGAATCGCTGAATCAATGATGCGAGCGGTGATGATTGGCCCAATTAGTCCTAGCGTAGCGACGCTCAACATGCAGAGCAGAATGATGAGTTCTTGGCGCCAGTATGCAGCAAAGAACGCACCGATGCGCCGCCAGTCGATTTTTCTCTGTACCTGCGGCTTATCGGGTCGGTAGGAACTCGACCACATTAGGTGGACGGGTGGCCCAGACATCATACGCGAGCCATAACCCCGCGCACGATTGAAAGGTTCTCTTTAATGCTGCCGGGTTGACTGGTGCAGCGTGACTTTGTTTCCCTCCGGGTCTTTGAAACTAGCCAGCCGGCAAACCGGCGTATCGTGGATCCTTTCCGTTGTGATTCCCTTCGAGCCAAGCTCCTTGAGTGTTTGCTCGATGTTATCAACTTCTAGCGCAACGCCTGCTGCACTTCCGGGGGGTACGTCCATCCACTCATGGGTCATCACGCTAAACCATGAGTTACCGACCTCAAATTCAGCGTACTGCAATTTCCCGTCTTCTTCGTACTTGTCGCTCAGGTTCAATCCGAGACTGTTAGAATAGAACTCCACGAGCTTTGCAACGTCGGCGGCCGGGTATGCCGTAAATGCGATGTCTTTGATCATGAATTCTATCTCTTTCCATTTCGCAAACCAGCGAGTTCAGTGTAGAGTTTCTTTTCTTTATCGGTCAAGTTTTGGGGCAACTGTCCTACGAGTCGCACGTATTGATCTCCCGCTCCACCATTCTTAACTCTGGGCATTCCCTTGCCCGCAAGCCGAAGTGTCTTGTTATTTTGCGTGCCCGAAGGAATTGTCATGGTGACCTCTCCGCCCATCGTAGGGACATTTACGTCCCCGCCCAGCACCAGGTCGTAGACGCTCACTGGTAGATCCACATACAAATCGTCGCCCTTTCGTGCAAAGAGCCCGTCCTCCACCAAGTTCACGATGAGATACAGGTCGCCGTTGGGGCCGCCGGAGATACCGGCGCCTCCCTGACCTGTCAAACGGATGCGTTGTCCCTCCCGGACTCCTTTGGGAATGGTTACGTCGAATCTTTTGGCTTGCAACACGCGACCCGTGCCGTGACATTGAGAACATAAAGCACCGCGATCGGTTCCCGTTCCGCGACAGCGCGAGCACGTGTCTTCGATTTGAAGAGAAACGGGTTTTCGCCCCCCTGCAAACGCATCTTTGAGCGTTAGATCGATCGTTGTTTCCAAATCCGAGCCGCGCTGCGCAAAACCTCTGCTTTGGGAGGTTTGTTGCCTACCGATTCCCGAGAAAAACATGTCGAAGAAGTCTGAGAAGCCGCTGTTTGGGGTGGCGTTGCCAAAACCGCTTCCCGCCCCGAAGGGTTCCTCGCCTTGTTGGGTACGATAACGCCGCTGTTGTTCGGCTTGCTGCGCTGCTTGCTGCCAGTCGCTTCCAAGGACATCGTACTTCTTGCGTTTTTCGGCATCGCCTAATACTTCGTAGGCTTCCTGGATATCCTTGAACTTCTCTTCGGCTTGTTTCTGATTATTGGGATTTGCGTCCGGATGCCATTTGCGCGCCAGTTTGCGGTATACCGATTTGATGTCTTTTGCCGGCGCATTCTTTGGAACGCCTAAAATGTCGTAGTAATTCTTATAATTCATAGCCAGGCCGGCGCTAGGGGCCCGCGCACTGGGATGGCACGCAGACCCTAGGACTCATTTTTAACGACGATAACGCGGGCCGGGCGAAGAAGTTCGCCGCCTAGAGTGTAGCCTTTCTGAGCTTCCTCGAGAACCGTGTCTTCGGCGACGCCGTCTGCCTGTTGCGTTCCGATGGCTTCGGCTACTTTGGGATCGAAAGGTTCACCCTTTACAGTGATCGGTTTGACTCCTTCGCTAGCCAGCATCGCTTCAAAACCTTTCATCGTCTGAAGTAAGCCGTCGCGCAAACCGTCAGAATTTTCACCGTAGGAGAGAGCTCGCTCCAAATTGTCCAGTACGGGCAAGAATTTTTCCAACAGTGATTTACGTCCAACCAGTGCAATGTCAGAAAACTGCCGCTCGATGCGTTTCTTGTAGTTCTCAAAATCCGCCATTGCCAGAAGAAACCTG
>JALYZK010000122.1 GCA_030945705.1 Vulcanimicrobiota bacterium
CCCAATAGACATGCAGATATTCGGCCAATTCCGAGCTACCTTCAGCAAAGACGCCCCGAACTTCTCCGACGCGTCGTTCCCCGCAAAACACCGGAGTGCCGGGATCGAGTTCCTCTAGCCGCTTCACCATCTCAACGTGCGTGTATACGACAAGTCATCAGGAGGTCCCGGTAAGGTAGTTTACGATCGAGCACAAGACCAAAGCGGCGGTTTCTGTTCGAAAGATGCGTGCGCCTAACGAAATTGTTTTCGCGCCGAGCTTTACAGCCTCGTCAATTTCGTCATGCGAAAAGCCCCCCTCTGGTCCTATGACGATAAGCACCGTTGAAACATCTTTGAGCAACCGGGGCAATTTGCGCTGCAGCGGCGTCTGCGCCGCCACTTCCCAGGGCAATAGGGTCCGGTCGTATCCTAAGAACTGGTCCATAAGATTCTTCCATCGCAGCGGTCCTGCGACACTCAAGACATGGCGACGGCCACATTGCTGCGCGGCAGTCTTTGCGATCCGACGCCAGCGCTCCACTTTGTTCTCGCCCACATTGGTGACCACCGACCTCTGCGAGTTGAACGGCATCACCGTATGGACTCCGAGCTCGGTCAATTTCTCTACGATGTAGTCCATTTTCTGGCCTCTGGGAATCGCTTGCGCAACCGCAATCCGCACCGCTGGTTCCCCCACTGTTTGCCCGATTCGTTCTCGCAGCTTTGCGGACACGCCGTGAGATTCTACCCGCAGAACGGCGTGGAACGCCTGTGCCGCCGAATCAACAACCTCCACCACATCGCCTGACTTTTTCCGTAAGACCACAATTAATTTTCGCGCATCGCCGGACGAAAAGGCTATGATTTCCCCGACTGCATGAGAGCCTTCGACGAAGAACCTGGCTTTAATCGGGTTTAAATGCCTCTTTAAATCGCTCAAAAAATGACTTCTCTTCGACTTTATCGCCACCCACGCGCGCGTACTCTTCAAGCAATTCACGTTGCCGTTTCGAGACTTTGGTGGGAATAGCGACGTGCACGGTCACCATGTGATCGCCGCGCGAACTTCCGCGCACGCTAGGCATCCCATGAGCACGCATACGATATGTCGTTCCGCTCTGCGTTCCCGGATTAAGAGTCAGTGAAAGTTCCCCATCGAGGGACGGCACAGCGACCTGTGCCCCCAGGGTTGCCTGCGGGAAAGAAACCGGAATATCAACCTGCGTATCCAGGCCATCACGGCGGAATTGGCGATGCGGGGCAACGCTCAAGTACACGTACAAATCGCCGGGCGCGCCTCCGCGGGCCCCTTCGCCGCTTCCGGCAATACGAATGCGACTGCCATCGTCGACGCCGGCGGGTATCTTCACAGACAGTTTGCGTTCCACTTCGAGTCGTCCCTGACCGTGACAGGTGGCGCACGGCGTTTTCACGGTTTGACCTTCGCCGTTACATTTCGAGCATGCGGATTGCGTGACAAATTGACCTAGTGGAGTTCGCCGCACTTCGCGCGTAACGCCGCTGCCGCTGCACCGGTCGCAGGGGACAATCAACGTCCCCGGGGCTGCACCACTGCCTTTGCACGTTTCGCAGGCGGCGAGATGATTGAACGATATATCTCGCGTGGCCCCGGCGAAAGCATCCTCCAAGGTGATTTCAAGATCGTACCGCAGGTCCGAACCGCGAGCGGGGCCATTGCGGCGCTGGGTTTGCGTGTTTCCGGCGCGGCCTTCACCGAAAAACATGTCAAAGATATCGGCGAATCCTGAACCCCCGAAACCGGAGAACTCGCTAAATCCACTTGCACTCCCGGAGCTGCCGGCGTGTCCGAACCGGTCGTACATTTCGCGCTTCCGCGCATCGGAGAGCACTTCATAGGCTTCGTTAATCTCCTTGAAGTGATGCTCCGCCTGCACTTTATCTTCGGCAACGTCGGGATGATGTTTGCGCGCTAGCGAGCGATACGCGCGTTTGATATCGTCTTCAGAAGCGCCTCGCGCAACGCCTAAGACTTCATAAAAATCCGTTGGCATGACCTTACTTGATTTCCACATCTGATAAATGGTCGCTCAGCGTCTGCGCGGTCCCGGACGCAAGGGCCATAAGGCGTGCATAGGGCATCCGGCGCGGACCCAGTATCGCGACCATGCCGACCGCACGCTCGCCCAGGCGGTATGGAACGGTCACCACGCTACATTCCATTATGTCGTCGGAACCGAGTTCATGCCCGATTTTAACCTTTGTCTGATCATTCGCCATCGAATCGGCGACTAATTCGTAAAGTGTTTTCTGTTCTTCGATGATCCGCAAAATAGAACGTAGCTTGCCAAGATCGTGAAATTCCGGCTGGTCGAGAAGATTGCGAGTACCCGCCGATATGATATTCGGTACTTCAGAAGCGCGCGCGGTTTTGAAAGCTCCGGCAACGGCTCCACGCAAATCGTCATTCAATCGAAGTTCGGCCACGGCAATTTCTACGTCAGCGTCGCTGATGTCGCGTAGTAAGCGCCCGCCAAGACGTGCATTGAGCGAGTTCGAAAGCTCCGTTAGTTCATCAGGACTGGCATCGTGCGCTAACTCAAACATGCTTTGCGCGGCAACGCCGATTGAAGTCACGACAATAGCGACACCGCTGCGGGACCCAAGCCAAATCAACTGTACGTGACGGAACGTCTGGGTGTCCCCGGCGGGAGCAACGACGAAGGCAACATTGTTCGAAAGCCGGCCAAGCAGTCGCGTTGCATGGTCGATGACTTCATCCAATTCACGACTGGCTTCGCGCAGTTCGTCTCGAATGCGCTGCTGGTCTTGTGCTGGAAGCTGCTCCGGCTGCATCAGTTGATCGACGTACGTTCTATAGCCGCTATCCGAAGGAACGCGCCCAGCAGAAGTATGCGGCTGAACCAGGTAACCCGCAGCCTCTAGCTCGGCCATGTCATTACGAATGGTCGCCGAACTGACACCCAGATTATACTTGTTAGAGAGCGTATTCGAGCCAATCGGCTCGGCGGTCGCAATATATTCGTAGACCACAGTGGCCAGGATATAGGCTTTCCGTTTATCGAGCTCGTTACCGCTTTTCATTCTCCCATTTTAGCAGTCCCGTCTAGGGACTGCCAATGGGGGCCTGCTTTATAGTAACGCGCGCTCGACCGCATGCTGCAATTCGGGCCAATCTAAGCTGCCCACGGATACGTAGCAAACGCTGCCATTGCGGGAAATGACGATAGTTACCGGTACGGGCGAAACGGAATATGCATCAAATATCCTGTGCTCTGAATCCTCGATCAAAGGAACGTGCACCCCATGGTTAGCCAAATACGTTCGCGCAACGCCCGAGGCCTCATTTGATATCGAGAGGAGGAAAACGCGCTCTCCGTACGTTCGCTGTAGCCGGGTGAATGTTGACATCTCGTCAATACACGCGTGGCACCACGTAGCCCAGAAGTTGAGAACCACCGGCTTGCCGCTGAGCGCAGAGAGTTTCTGCTTGCCCGAACCGTCTTCGAAGCTGAAGTCCGGAGGCGGCACGTTGTAATGGACGCGAGCAAGTCCCGTATCGGGCGTCAAAACATGCCGGCGAGCCTGTGCACTGCCGAGGGTCAACCAAATCAGGAGAGCGACACCCAATATGACTCGATTTTTCATCGCTGTTATTTTCGGCAGGCACGCATAACCCGGCCTGTTAGGACACCGCTTCAGGCCGCAGGCTTCGTTTGCGGCTCGCTTAAACTTCGGGGAATGGCCACATCTCAAGATGCGATCGAAGCTCTCTCGGTCGAAAAACGCAAGTTCACCCCAACCGACGAATTCTCAGCCCAGGCCAACGCACAGCCGGGCATTCATGAAGACGCGCAACGCGATTATCAAGCTTTTTGGGCCGGCTGGGCGCGGCAGCTTGACTGGATGAAGCCGTTTACCACCGTTTTGGAATGGAACGAACCGTTCGCAAAGTGGTTTTCAGACGGTGAACTAAATGCCTCCGTTAATTGTTTGGACCGCCACGTTGCCGCCGGAAATGGCGATAGAGTTGCGTACCATTACGAAGGAGAACCCGGCGATCGCTGGAGCATAAGCTACGCGCAACTGCTCGCCGATGTTTGCCGCCTGGCAAACGGTTTGCGCAAACTGGGCGTTACTAAAGGCAGCCGCGTAGCAATTTACATGCCTATGATTCCGGAATTTCCCGTGGCGATGCTCGCATGCGCGCGTATCGGCGCGGTGCACTCAGTGATATTTGGGGGATTCTCACCAGATTCGATCATCGATCGTGTAAACGACTCCGAGTGTTTGGCCATCATTACGGCAGATCAGGGCTGGCGCCGGGGAAATAAAATAGCCCTTAAAGCGAATTGCAACGCAGCAATGAAGCAAACGCCGTCGGTGAAACACTGCGTCGTGGCAAAGCGTATCGGAGACCCGGTGGAAATGATCTCGGGACGCGATCTGTGGTGGGACGATGTGATCAAAGATCAACCGCCTAGGTGCGAACCCGAGCAAATGAACTCTGAGGACTTGTTGTTTCTGCTGTACACCAGCGGAACCACCGCAAAGCCCAAAGGGATTAAGCATACTACCGGCGGCTATCTAACTGCCGCCATGATGACCCACAAACTGGTCTTCGACCTTAAAGACAACGATGTGTATTGGTGTGCCGCGGACATCGGGTGGGTCACCGGGCACTCATACATTGTGTACGGTCCCTTGTGCAACGGCGCCACATCAATCATTTACGAAGGCACGCCGGATTACCCGGACAAGGACCGACTATGGCAAATCGTCGAGCGCTACAACGTTAGCATTCTCTATACCGCCCCTACTGCGATCCGAACGTTTATGAAATGGGGCAGCCAATATCCGGAACAGCACGACCTTTCATCGCTGCGAGTCTTGGGATCGGTTGGCGAACCAATAAATCCGCAAGCGTGGATGTGGTACCACGAACATATTGGCGGAAACCGCTGTCCTGTGGTTGACACGTGGTGGCAAACTGAAACAGGCGCGATCATGATCGCACCGCTTCCTGGTATCACGACCACGATGCCGGGAAGTGCGACGCTACCGCTGCCCGGCATCTCGGCAGACATTGTGAACGAAAAGGGCCAGAGCGTTCCCTTCGGCGGGGGCGGGTATCTCGTGCTAACGCGTCCTTGGCCTTCTATGTTGCGAGGAATATGGGGCGACGATGACCGTTACAGAGAAACCTACTGGAGCAAGTTTCCGCACAAATATCTTGCGGGAGACGGTTGCAAACGGGACGAGGAAGGCAATTATTGGTTCATGGGCCGTATCGACGACGTCATGAACATCAGCGGTCATCGCATTTCGACGACAGAAGTTGAGAGCTCCCTGGTAGAGCATCCCAAAGTTGCCGAAGCTGCGGTTGTCGGGAAACTCGACGACGTTACAGGTCAAGCTATTGTCGCTTTCGTAACGTTGCGTGGAGCAGACGTTGGTTCGCGAGAATTGGCCGCGGAACTTAGAGCGCATGTAGGGCAGCGCCTCGGGAAGTTTACGACCCCTAAGTATCTGACGTTCACGCCGGAATTACCGAAAACGCGGAGTGGAAAAATCATGCGCCGGCTGTTGCGCGACATAGCCGAAGGCCGCATTTTGGGCGATACGACAACGCTGGCGGACTCTAC
>JALYZK010000132.1 GCA_030945705.1 Vulcanimicrobiota bacterium
CACCGGGTACTTTCGGGTCCCCTCGTAGTACCCCCCGATCCAGTCAACCACGCGCAAGAAGTCCTTGCTGAATCCGCTCACAAGTCATCGATATACCAAACTATAGCCTCTAACCTGGGTTCGTGCCGCAGTGCGTCGAATTATTCTTTTATGGAGTATCGCACATATCCCAAAACTGATCTTACGGTTAGCACAGTCGGCTTTGGGCTCTGGACAACCGCAACCGATTGGTGGGGAAAGATGAGCGACGCCGAAGCCGTTGCGCTCTTACACGAAGCCTTGGATGCTGGCGTAACGCTGTTTGATGCCGCCGACACCTATGGCAACGGCCGAAGCGAAGAGCAACTCGCATTAGCATTCGGTCACCGACGCGACAAGGTCGTGTATGCGACTAAATTTGGATACGACTTCTACAATTATGGCGACGAGCGTAAAGGACAACGGGAGATACCAGCCGATTTTTCGCCCGCGTTCGTGCGGTTCGCACTCGAACAGTCGTTGCGTCGCCTGCAGACCGACGTCATCGACGTATATCAGATACACAATGCGCACTTAGACCAAATTCAGAGCGACGAATTGTTCGAGCTGCTGGAAAACTTTCGAGCCGAAGGGAAGATCCGGTATTATGGCGTTGCGTTGGGACCGGCAATCGGCTGGTTAGTGGAGGGCGTTGACGCAGCCCGAGTCCGCAACGTCACAAGCATTCAGATGATATGGAATATACTAGAGCAGTTTCCCGGCAACGAAATGTTAGCTGCGGCGCGCGAGATCGGGGCCGATACCGGTTACATGGTTCGCGTTCCACACTCCAGCGGAATGCTCGAAGGGAAATACACGCCAGAAACGATTTTTCCACCCGGCGACCATCGGCGCCACCGCCCGAAATCCTGGCTCGTCAACGGTATCAAAAAAATTGAGAGCTTGCGTTTCTTGGAAACCCCGGAGCGCACCCTCGGCCAAGCAGCCATTCAATGGCTGCTTAACGAACCGCGCGTGATGACCGTGTTGCCCAACATCTACAATCGCGAACAGTTGCTGGAGTTTGCCAACGCACCCCACGCACCGGTGCTCTCAAACGATGAACTGCTGGTGATCGCGCAGTTAACAAAAATCAATTTCGGCGTGGACGAACCGCCAGGCAACTTCAAGGGGACGATGGCGCGAGAACACGTCGGCGTATGATTCCGCGCGCGATTTTCTCTCAAGACGCACCGCAGGCCATTGGACCATACAGTCAGGCGTTCGAAAGTAAGGGGCTGGTCTTCTGCAGCGGGCAAGTTGGAATAGTGCCCGCGCAAGGAAAACTCATCCAAGGCGATGCGGGCGTACAAACGCAACAGGTCATGGAGAACCTCGGTGCGGTTTTGCGGGCGGCCGATTTAAGTTTTGCCGACGTTGCAAAGACGACCTTATACCTGGTCGACATGAGTGACTTCGCCGCAGTAAACGCCGTATACGCGCAATATTTCAATGAAACGAAGCCAGCACGGGCTACACTCGCGGTTAGCGCCTTGCCGCTCGGTGCGCGGGTGGAAATTGAGGCTATCGCCGTGCGCCCTTAGCGTGCTCCGCCCTGAAGTAGCGCGGCTATTCGCAGCTTTGCCGCACTTGCTACCTCCGGTTCGTTTGCTTGGGCGGCCGCCCTAAATTGATCAACCGCCAACTGCGTCTTACGTTGTTCCCTGTACGTTTCTCCCAGGAGGAAGTGGAGTCGTGCGTCTTTGGGTGAGACGGTGAGACCTTTGATAAACGCTGCTTCAGCTAATTCGTAAAATCTGTGTGTCTTGTAATCATAGCCCAAATCCACGTAAGCATCGCGATCGAACGGGAATACAGCGAGCGCTTTAAGATAATACGCAATCGCGCCTTTCCAATTGTTATGCATATCTTCCAAGTAACCGAAATCCACGAGGGCTTCCGGCCGTTCGGGCTGCAGCCGATCGGCGAGCTCAAGTAAACGGCGCGCCGCTTCGTATTGCCGCATCTCGATGTACGAATCAGCCAAATTGATAGCTGCGGAATAGTTCTTGGGGTTTAATGCCCGGCAGCGCTCGAAATACTTGTTCGCATTGGCATAGTCGCGCTCGTCGAGATAAACCAGGCCTATTCCATTAAGAGCCTGACACGATTCTGGCGCGATCGAAAGGGCCCGCTTAAAAGCCTCAATGGCCCTCTCGAAGTTGTGCTCGGCCCAGTATACGCTTCCAAGCGTTTCTTGGGCACCCGAGTCCAAAGGGCGTTCGTCGGCAGTTTGCACAACCTGCCTTTCGAACCGCTCGAAATCGCCCAGCCGGCGATGGGCCGCAACCAAATCAGTGATGGCGCCCGTATTCGGCAAACTCTTGTCGAACTCGTTGACCGCATCCGTTAGACGGTTTTGGGATGCGTACACTGAGCCCAGGCGATTGTGAGTTTCGGAATCTCGCGGAAAAACCGCGAGAATACGCCGGTACGTCATTTCGGCATCACTCAAATCCGATTGACGGTAATACAGGTCTCCCAGCAAACGGGCTGGCTCGATGTCTCGCGGGTGCGCCGCAACGTAGTTCGCAAGCGCTTTGATGGCCCCCGTAACGTCGCCGGAGGCCACCCGTTGACGGGCAGCATTGACCGCGCCTTGGGGATCGGACGGAAAGTTCGACGTGGCGCTGTTAGGGTCGGTGACGAGCGTCGCCCCGAATACCGCGGGAGACCAGAGCAGAGTAAGCGTCAGCCCGAGAGCAAGCGTTTCAATGAGTCTAAGCATTCCTTGCACCACCTTACGAGTCCGAGACTCCTAGTATAGTCCCCGACGCGCACCGGAAGCAATCCGGGAGGGCTGCGCTACTTCACGAGCGGCAAAACGTTACTGGGCGCGAGGGGATAAAAGGCCATCACTAGCACGGCGACCGCGCAGATAATGACGCTGGTCCAGGCAAGGGGCGCACGCGGTCGGATATCAACAATCCGGCGCTGGTGATCCCGCGAATACATGGAGGCGATGATCTTGAAGTACACGTAAAGCGAGATTGCAGTTCCCAAAATCAGCAAACCGCCCAGCCAGACGTAACCCGTCCGGACCGAGCTCGAAAGTATCAGTACTTTTCCGATAAATCCGGCCGTTGGGGGCAAGCCTGCGAGCGAGAGCAGAAAAAAGCTCATTGCGGCCGCTAGCACCGGGCGCCGCTGCGCCAACCCAACAAATGCTGCGATCTGCGTACCTTCTTCGGCTTCTCCGCAAAGTAATGCAATCACCGCGAAGGCACCTAAGTTCATAAAGGTGTATGCAACGAAATAGAAGATTGCATACCGCAGTCCAAGCGCACTCGTCCCTGCGAACGCGGCAACGACGTAGCCTACCTGTGCAATGCCTGAGTAGGCCAGCAAACGCTTCAAGTCGGTCTGAGCAAGTGCCGCAACGTTTCCGACGATCATTGAAAGCCCCGCCAAAATCATAACAGGCAGCAACATTTTTCCCGTAACGTTAGCAGGCACTGCGGCGTAGGCAAACCGGGCTAGAACGGCAAGCGCGCCCGCTTTTGTAACGACGCTCATAAAGGCGGTGACCGCCAGGGGAGCGCCCTCATAAACATCGGGTACCCACACGTGGAACGGAACGAGGCTGAGTTTAAACGTAAGTCCTATAAGAAATAAGGCAGCGCCAACAATAAAAAGGCCATTGAGGGGAAGCCCAACGGACAATAGGTTCGATAGCGCAACGCTTCCCGTCGCGCCAAAGAGCAATGCCATACCATAAAGTAAAAAGCCGGAGGCCATCGAGGAGAGGATCAAATACTTTAGCGCCGATTCGCGTGCTCGAGCATTGGGCGACATTCCGCACAAACAGTAAAGTGCCAGCGAAAGGAGTTCGAGCCCCAGAAAGATCGTCATGAGATTGCCCGCACCTGCCATGAGCATGGCACCGCTTGCGCTCCACAACATGAGTGCAATCGACGCCGCAATCTCTTGATTGCGCATTAAGCCAGCGTAAAGCATGATTGAAAAAATCGTCCCAATGATGACGACCTCTTGGAAAATAACGCTAAATCCCCCAAGGATAAAAGCGTTGCCAAAAGCGGCATGCGGATGGGAATAACTTAACGCGCATAGCACTCCTGCAATGAGCAGTCCAAAGACTGCAACACCAACCGTAAAAATCCGTCGCGTATGACCACTCACGAAAAGATCGATAAGCAAAAGTACAAGTGCGCTTGCAGCCACTACGAAAAGGGGGCTAACGGCATTCCAATCCGTGCGCGTAGCTATGTTTGTAATCATTTGGGGACCGATAGGGGGCCGACTGAAAAGCCGGAATCTGAAAAAGTGGTCAGCGGATGTGGATTGACACCCACCAACACTATGGCGAGCACCAGCGGAGCGAGCGACAGACCTTCGGTCAACGTCATGTCTGGGCGCTCGGGCAAATCTGGAACGAGCGGACCATTCATCATGTCTTGGAAAAGCCTCAGCATGTAGGCGGCGGCCAGAACGATGGGGATCAAAG
>JALYZK010000160.1 GCA_030945705.1 Vulcanimicrobiota bacterium
CAGGTCGATCGTATTGATCCCAAGTTCTTTGTATTTGAGCAGCGATGCGCGCCACTGGGAGCGTGGCAAACGTTCGTAAAAAAACGCCGCTGCATACGGAAAAAATGGCTTCTTGTTAACGGTGAAAACCGGATACCCGTCGCGCTGCACTATCGCGCTGCTTCCAAACTGGGCTGCCGCAGCGCGCCCTGCAGTCGTGCCCAACGCGAGCATGACCAGCACCGCGCTCGTTTTTAGTGCGAACGGCCAAGCGCGTTGCAGGCGCGCAGTCACAAAATACACCGATACGCCCAGAGCCAGCGTGCCAAGTCCAAAAAGAATCGCTCTACTTCCCGAGTTGTAGAAGGCGAAGCCCCAACCCAAGAGAGCGACGATCGCCGGCAGCGGAAAGAGCCACATTTTAAACGGTGTGTTTTGACCCTGGAGGCGCAGGTAAAATAGCGCCAAGACCTGAGCAATTCCCTGAATGAGGACGATGCCGGTAGTTAAGTAGGTGATAACATCCCCAAGCGGTAGAAATGCTGCCGGTAAAGCAAGGCCGCCAATGAGCAGCAGCGAGACGTGCGGGAAGTGGCCGGTGGGATGCAGGCGCCCGAAAACTTTAAAGAACGCGCCATCGCGAGCAGCTGCATAGGGAATTCGCGATGCTCCTAAGAGGTTTCCAAAGAGCGAAGCAAAGGCAGTAATAAGGATCAAGAACGTAACGATGCGCGCTGCAAGCGTTCCCCACGTGCGTGAGACGAGCGTTGCGGCGAAAAATTGCGCAGAGTCGGTAACCGTTCCCGGAGCTTTTCCTACCAGCTCTTGCCACGGAAGGACGCTGAGTGCGCCGATCTGCAGTGCGATATATAGCGCGGCGACAATCACAATAGACAGAAGAATGGCCCATGGAACCGTTCGTCGAGGATCCCGTACTTCATCACCAATCAGCGCCGCGTCGCTGTACCCGGTATAATCGTATAAGGTAATGATAAGTGCCTGACCGAGCCCGGCGACGAAGCCTAAGCCAAACCCGGAATGGGAATCGACGTGCAACGCTCGCGCAAAGTTTGCGTGCGGAAGTGCTGCCGCAATGATGAGAAGCAAAGTCACAATTGCCGCCAGGCTCAACCCAACGCTCAGCTGCGAAATAAAGGTCACGCGGCGGTACAGCAGCACGATCGTCAGCAATCCCACGCTGATGGCGACGAGTCCATGGACGAGCGGTGATTTTGCTATTAAGGGAAGAAAGTATCCCGCATAATTTGCGAAACCAATGTAGCCGCTCGCCAAGATAAGCGTTGCGAAAAAAAGATATTGCCAGTTGAACATAAAGGCGAGCAATCGGCCGATGCTCTGCGGACCGAACGCTTCCCGCAAGTAGATATACGTGCCGCCCGATCCGGGATAACGCGAACTAAGCGCAGCCCACACCAACCCATCACACATGGCCACGATGGCGCCGGCGATCCAGCCGGCAAGGGCCAAAGGACCGGGCAGATAAGAGAGAACCAGCGGAAGCGTTATCAATGGACCGATGCCAATCATCGTAATGATGTTCACAGCCACCGCGCCGCGCAGGCCAACACCTCGAATCATGCGCCGTTCTTCGATGAGGTCCCGGCCAGCCCTAGTGCAGAAAGAACCGATATGCATCCAGTGTCGACACGATCCGAGCTCACGCGGCTATTACAGTTGCGAGGCAGTGTTCACATCGATTTTATTGATAGTCCGGCGCTAGCGAACAATGCTCTCGGAGATCCGGCCGTGCGGCCCTTGGGAGTTTACACGCCCCCCGGATATGACGCGCAAGGATCCAAGCGGTATCCCGCGTTGTATTGCTTGCACGGCTATACAGGTGACACAGCGGCTCTCCTATCCGCGCGGCCTTGGGAAACGAATGTCGTGCAGTGGGCCGACCGATTGATTACCGAGAAGCGAATGCCTGAAGCGTTGCTAGTGATCGTCGATGGCTTTACGCGACTTGGTGGGTCCCAATACATGGATTCGATTCATAATGGCGCGTACGCGACATACACCACTCGTGACGTTATCGCTCACGTTGATGCCTCCTACCGAACCATCGCGCACGAAGGTGGACGGGCAGTCTTTGGAAAGTCATCAGGCGGCTATGGGTCAATGCATTTGGTTATGATGCACCCCGGAGTGTTTGCAGCGTTCGCATCGCACAGTGGCGACGCCTATTTCCGACTGTTCAGTCGTTCGTTTGCCGATGCACAGCGAGGTTTGGAAAAACACGCTCACATCGAAGCATTCGTAGAAGATTTCGAGCGAAAATCTAAGCGTTCGGCGGCCGAATATACCACGATGGAAATGCTCGGGTACAGCGCCGCTTACTCGCCTCGCGAAGCTGCAGCGTTTGCGCTAGACCTTCCCTTCGACCTTCGGACGGGAGAAATACGCGACGACGTGTTCGCTCGCTGGTTGGAGTGGGACCCGGTCGAAATGTGCCTATCCAAGCGGGCGGAACTGGAACGTCTACGGTTGCGTTACCTAGATTGCGGCCGCAACGACGAATATGCGCTTGATATTGGAGCCCGGATTTTTACGCAGAGGCTGCGCGATTTGCATTTACCCGTTCGCCACGAAGAATTCGACGATGATCATCGCAACGTAGGCTATCGGTATGAGGTTTCGCTGCCGGCTCTGGCTGCAGTTTTGGAGAGAGAATGAAACGGCTTCTGCTTTTGACGCTGTCGGCGTTAACTCTTTGCTTAATGACTCCGGTTCTTGCGGATGAAGCTCCCGCCTTCGACCCGCACAACTTGATCTATGAAGACCCCGCGATGCATTTTGGCGCACCCAAGGGTTACGAGCGATTGGAAGTACCTACAAGCCAAGATGCAACCAAACTGTATCCCGTCGCTGTGTTCGCCAAAGACGCGGGCAAGCCGGAGCAGCGCACGATTCTGATTTCCGTCGAACCCTACGAGGGGACCATCGACGGCTTCGAATCGAACTCAGAAAATGAGCTGCGGAGCCAAACCGACGGTGTATTTGTGGATCACAAAACTCGCACGGCACTTGCGAATGGCATGCCCGTCTGGTGGCAGAAGATCTCTTTTGGCGAAGGTCTGGGCAGTACCTATCGGCGTTACGCGTATGCAGCCTTTGATGGTCAACGCGGGATCATTGTTTCAGTTACGGGCCGGCTGGGCGAACTCTCCGAAGATGAAGCAAAAAACTCCCTCAGCGATCTTTCGATTGTGGTGTATCCGCGGGGACGTTAGTTCGCGAGTGCTAGACCTTGGG
>JALYZK010000180.1 GCA_030945705.1 Vulcanimicrobiota bacterium
CTTTGACATTCTCGCGCTCGGTGCGGAGTATTTGATCGATCGGCCCCTTGTCGAGCGACGCACCAAACTCGAGCAGGCAGTTCTCCCCAGCCAAAATATTGTGCTTGCGCAGTGGTATCGGTCGCAGAAGGGTCAGGTAGCGCAGCAACTCCACAAGCGTTTCGAGGATGCTCGAACCCGCGGTCATGAGGGCTTACTGCTTAAACGCTGCGACGCCCCCTATCATCCCGGCCGGCGCGGCAAATGGTGGTTGAAACTCAAACGTGAGTTGACGACCTTGGATGTGGTCGTGGTGGCGGTTGAATGGGGACACGGCAAGCGCGCCAAAATGCTGTCAGACTACACCTTCGCCGTTCACGGACCGGGCGGCAAGCTGCTGACGATTGGGAAAGCTTATTCGGGATTGACGGATGCGGAAATCGCCGGACTGACACCCTGGTTCCTGGAGCACGCAATCGAAAAACCGCACCGGTACGCGATTGCTGTTGAACCCAGCATCGTGCTGGAAGTCGCGTTCGATGTCATTCAAAAAAGCAAACTACATGAAAGCGGTTTCGCGCTTCGCTTTCCGCGGATCGTTCGACTACGCAACGACAAACCGCCGTCCGAAATCGATACGCTCGAACGCGCGAACGAGGTATACGACGCAATGCTCTTACGCGAGGGCGTCAGAAGTTAGAGCAACTTGGCATCGTCGGAAGCGCCCAGCAACTCTTTTCGCACGATGGAGATGGGGGGATCGCCATGCGCCAAAAAGGCATCGTGAAATTTTTCCAGGGTGAAGTTTGCGCCAAGCTTCTCGCGGTAGTCGCGACGCAGCTTCATCAGCTCAAGTTTTCCTAAAGTGTAGTATCCGTAAAGGGGGTCCTGCGTTCCGCGCAGCGCCTCACGATGTGCCGGTTCTTCACCGACGAAGGCATTATCTTGAAAAAACTTGGTGGCTTCGTTTACCGTCATGCCTTGCGTATGCTCGCGCAAGCCGACGATGTAGCGAGCTTCGCGTAAGAGCGCACCTTGTAACTGAGCCAGGCGGACTTTCGGATTACCGTTACCCCAGCCTTCGTCTACTATCATCTGCTCGTCGTAGTGTGCCCAACCTTCGGCGTATGACGGACTGCTAAGCAAGCGTCGAATCAACGACAGCTTTTCGTGTTTTGCAATTGCAAAATTTACATAATGCCCAGGCATCACTTCGTGAGCGCTAACAATGGGAAGATAGTAGTTATTGAAAAACGATAAGTGGCTTTCTCTGCGCTGGGTCGACCAGTCCGGTTCAACAGGCGTGACGTTGTAATACGCTTGCGTCGCAACTCGCTCTAGGGGACCGGGTGAATCCATTGACGCAAACGTCGTCTGACGCGCGAAAACCGGAGTGGGAACAACCTTTATGTCGTTGTCGGGGGGAAGCGTCAGGAGATTGTGAGAGACAACAAAAGCTCGCAGTTGATCCAGATCGCGTTGCGCGGTTGGCAGAAGCTCGTCCGCCGCGGGATGGTCGTCGCCGATAGCGGTTGCCAATTCTTGTGGCGTCTTGCTTGAATCGATCTTCTTTGAGGTGGCAACGAATTGCGCCTTAGTCTCCTCCAGCGCGGCGAGACCAACGCGCTCATACTGCGTAAGCGAAATAGGCGTGAGCTCTTGCAAGGACAAGCGCTCCTGGAACACTTGCGGCCCGATGGCATAGGTCCCTGAAGGATGCGCAAACGGTCCCGCTTCCATAACCGCGCCAAACTGTTTCACGGCCGCGATGGCTGCCAGGTTTGCTTTCTTAAACCGATCTTGCAGTGCAGCATCTGCGACACCGGAAAACGCGCTTGGTACAACGTTGCCGAAGAAGACGGCGGCACCCTTAATGTCTTCTTTTTCGATCTGGGCGGTCGTTGCGTCAACCGACGTGATGTTTTTGGCTGCATCTTGCAGCATTGAGGGAATTTGTTCTTCGCGCGCGATGACATCTCGCATCCGTACATCGAGTGGAGCAAACGTCCGTTTGATAAGCGCAAACACTGCGCCGGAAGCAGCCGATGTGTACAAACTTGGGTTATGACGCCAGCCCTGCTCGGTCCGTAAAGATAGCAGGTTGGCTTGCAAACGGCTTTCAAAAATCAAGTAGTCGTAGGAAGCTTCCGTTGATAGATGCGCACGGTCGATATGGTGCAACGCATCCAGAAAACGTTGCGTCGACGCAATCCGTGTGGCGTACGCACTAGCGGAAAACGAACCCAAACGCGTGTCGTACTCGTGAACCCCGGCGCTCGTTGCCTGTCCGGGATTGTCTTGCCAAGCTTGCCTAAAATACGATTGAGCTAAGGCATTGAGGGAAGCGTCGCCCACACTCGTATACGCAGGGGAACCGCAGACGATTAGCAGTCCTGCCATCAAACCGCCTGCGATGAACCCGCGCATGTACTTACCGATTATAATATTTTCTTTCGTCGGAACGCACGGATCACCCATCATGATCCAATTTCACTTATTTTTGAAACGCGCGATTCGCTTTTCGTTGTAGGAAGCGATGCCTTCCTTGGCATCATCGCTCTTAAACAAGAGCGATTGCAATTCGCGCTCGAGCCCGAGCGCATCGCCAAGCGGCAATTCGATGCCCGTAACAACGCTACGCTTGATATGACCGACCGCCATCGGCGCTTTATTGGGCGATGTAAATTGCTTCGCATAGCTCATGATTTGCTCGCGAAATCCGACCGCATCGCCTTCGAAAATGTCGTTGATCATCCCGTATTCCAAAGCTTGTTCGAAACTGAACGTACGTCCGGTGGCCATTAGCTCGATGGCACGCGACTTGCCAACCAGTCGCGCCAATCGCTGCGTCCCTCCGGTTCCCGGCAAAACGCCCAGTGCCACTTCAGGCAACCCTATTTTCCCCGCGTCTTGGCGAGCAATGCGGATATCGGCCGCCATGGCGATCTCCAAACCACCTCCCACCGT
This sequence comes from Vulcanimicrobiota bacterium, assembly GCA_030945705.1. GTDB lineage: Bacteria > Vulcanimicrobiota > Vulcanimicrobiia > Vulcanimicrobiales > Vulcanimicrobiaceae > JALYZK01. The sequence goes on from JALYZK010000180.1 coordinate 2,947, forward strand.
GTGGCCGTTAAGCGCGGCGATTACCAGCTTCGGAGTTTGCTCAAAACGCGAGAGTGTTTCATTCGCATGCAGGCAGAACATATACTTAAACTGAGGCGTAACCGAATTGAGCATTCCGATATTGGCGCCGGCGGAAAAAAATTTTTCACCTTTTCCGATAAGTAAGACGACCTCCACGTCATCGTCGAAGCGTGCATCCAAAATCGCATCGTCCATTTGCCGCATCATCTCATGCGTGTAGGTATTGGCGGGCGGATCGTCGAGCTCGATAACTCCAACGTGGCCTTCTTTAGAGTAGTTGATGACGCGCTTGGCGCTTATGTCGCGGGGCTCGCGACCGAAGGGAGTCGGGAGTTGAGCCGCTCCATTCTGCTTCTCAACCTGTTTGGTGTCATCCTGAGTCGGTGGAAGAATCGCCATTACTGTTTGCCTTTCGGTGAAATCCAGGCTGGATTCTTAAAATATTCTGCCAGCAACGCATCGTCCTGCGGCGTCGGCAGTACCACCGGAGCATACGTTCTCCAGTCTTCTTCGCTGATGCGACGGCCGTCCACGCTCCAACGCTCGTCTTTGTGCGCGCCGATAGCGCGATTGAATTTAATATCGGGAACATAAAGTTTAGTCTGGGATGGATTCACCGCATTAACCATAGCAACGGTTTTGCTGACCTCATCGTAAAACTGCGAGCGCGCGCGCTCATTGAGTTGCTCGCGGTCCACGGAATCGCTGGTCCTGTCTTCGTCGACCCGTCCTTTAATGCCCCACGCGTATGCCCATTGCGCTGAACCAGAGTGATCGGTTCCAAAAAGATCGAGAGAACCGGCAATCCACTTGTTGTAATACTTCTGTTGCATTGGCACGGGAATAACCGCCGCCTGTGCAATGCGCTTCAGACCGGAGATACCAGTACCCATATGGTAGGCCTCCTCACGCAACATCGGCCCCATCGACGCGGCGAGCGGCGCAAAACCTGAGTGCGAGAGCATGGTCAACTGAAATTTGCCATCGCGATCCATGAAATTTGTGTAGGCAAAAAAGTCCAGCCAGTGAACCACGTCCTCGTTAAAAGCATTCAGGAGCCGGTTCTTTTTTCCGAACGCTCGTCGCTCTAGCATTTTCTGGGCTTCGATTTTTCCGTCTGAGCCGAATTCCTTGACGAGCAGATGACACATCTGATAACCGTGCCGCGTCTCTTCCACCATGATTCGAATCAATGACGCGAGGTCGTACTCCGAGGGCGCATTGTTCACAAGAAAGCGCTGCTGTTCATTGGAGGCAAATTCCGTGTCGCCTTGATATATCACCATGTTGAGGACCGCATCCCGCATGCGTTGATCGGGAATCTCCATGACCTTTTCCCATTTGCGCTCGCCGCGGAAATCACCGAACGTGATCTCGTTAGTTGGCAGCTCCCCGTATTTCGCCGCGAATTCATAACCGGGCATGTAGCGGTCCATGAGATCTTGGTTCAAACCGATGTCATTCTGCCATTGCTTAAGCAGGTCTATCCAGTCGTCAAAGGTCGTGATGCGCGCCAACTGTTTCTCCCATACTCAGTTTTCGAACGGTGCCATCAATGCGACTTGTTTAAGTGTGACACTTTTGTTACTATCCGTAAGAATATTGTCATACTAGGGGGTTAAATGGCCGATGTCAATGCCCTAGACAGCAGCCGCCCGGTAGCCCGAGCTAGCTCATTGATCTTTACTCTATACGGCGACTTCGTACATGCGCACGGCGATGAGCTGGCGCTGGCGAGCCTGATCAAGCTAATGGCCCGCTGCGGTGTTTCTGAACCGGCGGTGCGTCAGGCTACCTCCCGGCTGTCTCATCAGGGGTGGCTGCGGGCACGTAAAGCCGGCACTCGTTCGTTTTACGCCCTGACCGCACGCGGTGTTCGCCGCATTCAAAAAATCGCTCCTCGAATCTATGAGGCGTCCGGCGAGTGGGACGGTCACTGGCGTTTGCTCACCTATACCGTAGCCGAGGGACTCCGAGAAGCGCGCGACCGGTTACGCAAAGACCTGGCGGTACTAGGATTCGCACCTCTCTCCGCTTCGACGTGGCTCTCCCCGCGAGAAGCGCTCGAAGCCGCGCGTGAGGCCGCGCGAGCTCACGGCTTAGAAACGTGCATCGATCTCTTTGAAGGCGATCATCGCGGACCGATGAGCGATCGAGAGCTGCTGCGCAAGTGTTGGGACGTGGACGCTATCGCGGATGCGTACGCTGAATTCATCGATGCATACCGGCCCAAGTTGCAGTCAGAGCGTCGACGGCCGCTACTTTCAGACACGCAAGCCTTTGTTGAAAGAGTGTGGTTGGTGCAAGGCTTCAGGCGCTTCGCGTACATTGATCCGGGTATACCTAGCACACTTCTTCCACCACACTGGCCCGGCACTGTTGCAGGGGCGATGTTCAGAGCGTACTATGCAATCATTTCGCAGCGCGCCACGCGTTTCTTTGAAGCAACCGTTGGTTGAAGCGGTAGCGGCATGAACCAAAGCGCCGGGCGCAAAAGGTTATTGTAGCATGTTGGCTTTTCGTTCTGGACCGCCAACAAAGTATGGCGGGATCCCTCGACGAGGTAATCAGAGATGAAGCGCGCGAAGTTTCTCGTAGTAACGTCCTCGCTACTCGGAGCATCCTGCTTAGCGCGCGCCGGCGCACGAGGGGAGTCGGGCGCGGTCGTTTTTGAAAAACTGGCAACTGCACCCTATCCGCACGCCAGCCGCGCTCAAGGCCACGTCTTTGACAAAGTGCTCTACGATGCCGCACATCATTACAGTGACGATACTGTTGGGATCGTCGTGCCGGCGCTCTATCGGGAAACGGACGCGACAGATTTCATCGTCCATTTCCATGGCTGGCGCAACAACGTGGCTCATGTTTTGTCGCAATATCGACTTGTTCAACAACTCACCGCTGCACGGGTAAATGCAATCCTGGTCGTGCCTCAAGGGCCCTTGGACTCGCCTGATTCTGGATTTGGCAAACTCGAACTTGATGTAAACGGTTTTGCCAACTTCATTCACGGCGTTGTGGACCAGATGATTTCCGTGGGGATCATACACAGTAAGAAAATCGGCCGAATTGTGCTGACCGCGCACAGCGGTGGCTATGGCGGTGCGGGCGGCGTTTTAGTGCGAGGCGGTCTTAACGAGCGGATCAGCGACGTCATCCTCTTCGATTCCGCATACGGATATTACGACGCGTTTGCCAACTGGACGAAAGCATCGCCCCAACATCATCTCTTGAGCGTCTTCACCGACGATACAAGTACCGGGAACACCGCCCTGATGGGAATGGTACAGGATACGCAACCCAATCTCTACGTCCGCTTAGCCAAAGACATGACGCCTGGAAATCTACAGACGCGGGCCCCAACGTTCATCCTAACCACTGACGTCGCTCACGACGAACTGCTGCAGCGGTTCAGTTGGTATGAGTTGTTCTTGAAAACTACGGCGCTGCAACGATTGTAATCGTAGTGATCGAAAAGGCGAGAGCGCTGTCGCTAGAACGCGGTGACTCCCTTGGGTGTACCCCAGCCGGTTGGACCGTCGTACCCTCTCCCACCCGTACACATGTAGGGGAGCGTCCGCGGACACGACCCATTGTCGTTGCTTCCAGAAGTGACGTCGAACAAATGGCGACCCGCATCCACCCAGATTTGCTTCGCCGCGGTCTGCGTCGCCGCATTACCCGCTAAAGCGTACACTGCGGCGATGATTGGCGAGGAGACGCTCGTGCCCCCGAATTGGTTCCATCCGCCGCCGGTTCCAAAACTGTCGTACGCAGCAACGCCGGTGTTGGGATCTGCTACCGCCGCAACGTCTGCTTCAGAGCGCTTATGGCAACCGCGCGCAGCGTCGTTTTGCCAGGACGGTTTAGGTACGAGCTCACTGCATCCGCTGCCCGCGCCGTTCCAGACGGTTTCCGCCCTTGGACTCAACAAGAGGCTAGTACCTCCCACGGCGACCACGGAACCATACGACGCCGGTTGCTGGGGCCCGTAGCCGCTATCTCCCGAACTGGCGGTGATGATTACTCCGGGATGGTTATAGTCCAAGTTAGTGGCATTAAACTCGCTACCGCCGTAACTGTTGCTGATTGCATTTGCCCGCAAACGTGCGGCAGTATCGACCGCTTTCCCGAGATTATTTAAGTAGTTGTCCGTCGCTTCCACCAGCATGATGTGACACTTCGGACAAGCCGCAGAAACCATATCAACGTCGAGCGAGATTTCCATAGCCCAGCCGTCGTCGCTGGGCGGATAGTGACTTTGCATTCCGTTTTGATTCAATTTCTTGAAACACCCGTTTGCCGTCGTGCACGCCGGCAAACCGAAATTACGCCGGTATACTCTAAGATCGATTTCGGCCTTCGGATCATCGAAAGCATCAACGATCGCAACCGTTTGCCCAGTGCCTCGTGTAGAAGACGGCAGTAGGTACGCCGACTGTAACTCCGCGGGTCCATACCCATAGCCAATGACCATCGCGTTGGTCAAGCCGGCGTCGATCCGCGAAGCGATATCCGTGCGCCGCAAAGCAAAGCATCGCGCGTAGCCTAAAGCGTATTCACCGCACACCTTAACGGCGTCACTTGGCGCCGCAATGCTCCCGGGTGCAGACAGTGGATAATCCGCACTCCTTGCCGATGGCAAAGACGAGGAGTTTTGACCTCCACAGGCGGCCAACGCAAAAAGACTGAGAAGTACCAGTATGGGGACCGCGCGATGATTCATGAGGATCCCTTGCAGTAGCCTTGCATTGATCGGCAGGACGAGGATCATTCGCTGGTTGTGCAGCGCCTGTGATGGCTTACTG
>JALYZK010000190.1 GCA_030945705.1 Vulcanimicrobiota bacterium
GCGTTACGCTCTACAATCATGTGTCCGAATTGGCACCGAAAGTGCGGCTATCGTATCCGGGCGGTGACAGGAACGACGATGCTTCGGTCGCGGTTAGCACCGCGGTTCTGTCATCTTGTCAATTATAACGTTACATGCTAACATGGCACGTGAATCGGGTCGAGCGGTTCTACGATCAAGGTACGGCCGACGTCGCCAACGCTCGGGCGTCGAAGGCCGCGCGCAGGGCAATTCATCCTGAGTACGCCGACCTCGCCCGGCGAAAAATCGACGCCCTGATCGCAGCGCCCGCGCTTCGCGACCTTGCGCTCATCCCGGAAAATATGCTGGAGTTGCTCAAGGGAGACCGCGCCGGACAATACAGCATTCGTATCAATCGTCAATACCGCATGTGCTTTCTGTGGACCGAGCACGGTGCACGTCGCATTAAAATCGCTCACTATCACTAAAGGAGCAAGACCATGCCCGGAGAGCTTTTCCTCCCCAACCACCGCGCCCCAACGCACCCCGGCGTAATGCTTGCATTTGAATTCTTGGGACCGCTCGGGATCACACAGGCGGACTTCGCCGATCGCATTGGAATCTCACGCGGCAATCTCAATACGTTCATCCGGGGACGACGCTCACTCACCCCGGAGATGGCGAAACGGCTCGAGTGCGCTCTTGGGGTTTCAGCCGAGTTTTGGATGCGGCTGCAGGCAACATGGGACGTCTGGTACGTCGAGCATGATCGCGCGCTCGCAAAGAAGTTTGCGAAGATCAAGCCAGTGTCGCGCGAAAAGGTACGACTCGCGACTTGATTTCGGCGTTCGGCTTTTTCCCAAGGCGCGGAAACGCCGACCCCGGCTCAATCGGCGGCACCTACGCCTATCCCCACTCCTGTTCTGCACTTCCAAAGTCACGATGTCAGTTTTGTCTCGGCCGACGGAACAAAGCTTGCGGGAACGATCACGGTTGCAGCCAAGCCCGGGCGCCGGCGACGTGCAAATATCGCCGAAGGATCTGCCGCGCTTGGTGGACGCTGCAAAGGCCGCGCACTCCGGCGGCCGCGCTTGCGCAATATCTCAGCATGCCGGATCGAATCGACCCAAAGGTGATGCACACGCTGTTGCGATGGCTTCGCGCTAAGAGCGCCGCCCGACACATTCGCAATGGTTGCGACCGGCACGGCTAGCCCAAACGAAAAGATGAGGATATGATGGCAAGTCCTACTTTCAAGTCTGTGGACGCGTACATCGCTTCGCATCCAGAGCCGATGCAGAACGTTCTCAAGGAGCTGCGGAACACTATTCGCAAAGCTCTGCCTCGAGCGCAGGAACTAATCTCCTATAGCATGCCGACCTACAAAATAGATGATGTAACAGTGCTGCATTTTGCGGGGTGGACTCGACACTACTCGCTCTATGCGGCTACGGATCACGTTGTCGCAGCGTTCAAAGAAGAACTCGCGCCGTACAAGACCGAAAAGGGGACGATCCGCTTCCCGCTCTCGCAGCCCGTACCAAAGCAGCTGATTGAACGGATCGTAAAGTTTCGCGCGAAAGTCGCTGGGCATGAGAGTTAAACTGTCACAGCGTTTGAAAAGCCCTTGAAAAGAGCTTGAAGTGGCTCGTAATCGCAGAGAGAGAGCCTCTGGTCGTATCCGCTGACCAACAGGAGAACAGAGATGTGGACTCATGAGGAAAGTACCGAAACGACGGCTACGCCCGCAGATGTGTGGAAACTCTTTTCAGACGTCGCAGGCTGGAAAAAGTGGAACGCGGGAATCGAGAATATCGAAATTCATGGCCCCTTTGCGAAAGGCACAACTTTCTCCATGCAACCCCCGGGAGGCGATGCTTTTACGAGCACTTTGATCGATGTTAAGGAGCATGAAAGCTTTTCAGACGAAACCATCGTCGATCAAACGCGTGTCGTCGTGCACCATAAAATCGTACCTTCGGGTTCAGGCCGCAACCGGATAATTTTCAGCACAGAAATAACTGGACCGGACGCCGCAGAGCTTGGCCCAATGGTTACTGGAGATTTCCAAACCGTACTGGCAGCTTTGAAAAGTCTTGCCGAACGCCCATAGTTGTCCTGCGTGCCGTTCGCGACGCGGCATACTTTGCGTCGTCTTCTCGCCAACCATAGGGCAACTCAAGTCGTCGCACACCGCGCGAATAATTACCTTGTGGATACGCTTTGTCCCATTCTTGCGACAAAGCCGCAAGATATTCGACATTCTCCTGAATCGCAGGGGTTTTTAAAGAACGGAAAAGTGCGATTGAGGGCCACAAAAGGTCCCAATAGCGATGACCTGGCCAAAACATGTCGAGGGCAAGACTACGTTCCAATATTTCCATCTTTACAAGCACGCCCATACCCTCGAAACAACTCGCTACCGTGCGCATTTTTATCAGCTTCCCTTGCGTTTCAAGGGTCCGGGAGCTAGGGTTCAGTAGTTGATAGCGAAATTCCGGGCCTTTCATGGCATTAGCCAGATCCGTCATGAGGAAGTGCTTTGCTTCCTTGAATTCTTCGGTGTTAGCGAACTCACGAAGATCATTGAAGACCGCGATTTGGTTGCTGCGCGCAGGTGTCGAAGTTGAACCATGGCAGCAGTGGCGGTTGCTGAAATGACAAGAAATGTGCCAAATGTTGCGAGGGTGTTCAGGAGCTCAAGAGTCAAAAGCTGCTACTACCTTTCGTCCAAAGTTAATGGTATCAACGCCCGGCCCATCTTGTTTTGCGGCGTCGTGCCCCTAACGTCAAAGCTCTAAGTACATTGAACAGGGCCGGATTAATCTCCGGCCCTGTTTGTTTTAATTGACGAAGACGGTTCGGTTAGTGCTTCCTACAGGTGCTCGTTATCATTTACGTTTTGTGCGTTTGGTTATCAGTAGATGAGGCAGGAGTGCCGTCCAAGCAGAAAATTTTTTTACTTACTTTTATCATGTTTGGCGGAGATTGTGGTTCAGCCGAGAGCAACGCGGCCGCGCGGT
>JALYZK010000194.1 GCA_030945705.1 Vulcanimicrobiota bacterium
CGGCAATGCCGAGTACGGCGTTTTTCATCGCAGGCGCGTATGCATTGTGATTCTTCAGGAAAGTTTGGAACCGCGATTTCGCCTGCGCGATCGTATCTTTGTCGCCCGCTTCTGCGAGCATTTGCAAGAGCGTCGTGCGGGTCTGAACGACTAGCGGATCACTCGACGGTCCATCCCACCCGCCCAAACGCGCGAGCATGGGTTTGAGAAATGAAATTTCCCAAGTCTTAAACACCGCTTCACCGGCCTGGAATCTTTCATATCCGGCCATACTAGCAACATCTCCCAAAATCGGTCTTAGCACATAGGCGTTCGTTTCGTTGTTGTCTGCCGTGAAGAGCTCGAAGACATCGGACACTTTACTACGGTTGGCGCGAATTAGCGCGAATTCATCATTGATGAGCTCCATGCGGTCGGTAGGCGCCAAGTTCGTAATGTTTTTTGCCAGCAAACCGAAACTCTCTGGATCGTATTGCGTGCGATAGTAGCCGATTCCACCACCGTTGATTAAAAACGGTACCGAGCAACTTCCGCCCGCAATCCGCTTTGTGCGACTGTTGAAGAGCAACCGGTGTGAATTGCCGCTTTCGGCATTGAGTTCAACGTTGAGCGGAATTTGCCAAACCGTGGGGTCGTTATTCGGGTCGTTCGTGTATCGCTGTTGGCTCAACGTGATAGTCCGAGTGCCATTTTGACAGGAAGCGTTGGCCATGACGACGGGAAAACCGGGGTGGTTCGTCCACGAATCGGCCATGGCTGCAACATCGGTGTGCGCCTGCGCTGAAATCGCGTCCCACAAGTCTCCCGTCATCGTGTTGCCGTATTCGTGTGCGCGAAAATAATTGTGGAGTGCTTTTCGTAAGCTTCGCTCGCCCATGTATTCTTCGACCATTTTGAGCAAGTTGCCGGCCTTGGTGTAAGAAATGTCATCGAAGACCGATGCGGCCTCCGTTTCGTTTCGGACCGGCATATTGATCTGGTGCGTCGTCAAATGCGCATCACTGTAAAGCGCATTATCGCGATCGTTGTAAAATTGCGTCCAGACGTGCCATTCCGGATCGAAATGATCGGTGGCCTTGGTCATCATCCAGGTTGCGAAGCCCTCGTTGAGCCACAAGCCATCCCACCATGCCATGGTCGTCAGATCGCCGTTCCATTGATGCGACGTCTCGTGCGCTATGACAACAAAGACCTCGCGCTTATCGCTTTCCGTCTGCAATTTGGGGTCAAACAACAGCAAGTTGTCTTGGAAGACCATGCCGCCCCAGTTTTCCATAGCCCCGCCGAAACCGCCGGGAACTGCAACCAGATCGATCTTGGGAAGCGGATACTTAATGCCATAGTATCGCTCAAAGTACGGTATTAATTGCTCTTCGGATGCGAGCGCAAAGCGTTCGCTTTCGCGTTTGCCTTCGGTCGCGTACACATTGATCTTAACGCGGTTGGCCTGCCCGCTGACCGATTCAAATTTACCCGCGCATAGCACGACGAGATAACTTGACATTAACGGCGTCCGCGAGAAGGTGACGCGCTTTTGATCGGCGCCCAGGTTGACGACCTGTTGGATAGGCATGTTTGAGACAGCGGTGAAATCGCGCGGTACGGTGGCGGTCATTTGAAAGCGAGCGCGGAAAGCCGGTTCATCCCACCCCGGGAACATCCGGCGTGCGTCCGTGGATTCCATTTGCGTCGCCAGCAGCGTCGCTGATTTGCCATTAGCCGTCGTGTACTCTTGATGAAATAGGCCTTGCGGCGACGATTCGATCTGGCCGCTGTAGACAAGACGCAAAACGTGCTTGCCGGGGACAATCGCCCCGGGAAAATTCATTGAGACAATTTGATGCTTCGGGTCCGGCGTTGTGCCGGAAGCACTGACGCCATCCAGGGTGGCGGCTGAAATGGTGATGTTTAGAGCATTCACCACCACGGTGTTGGTCGGTTTGCGCACCTTGATCGTCACCCACTCATTGCCGGCAAACTTCCAGCTCTTCATATCCGGAACGATATTGATATCGTAATCGAGGGGCACGATGGTCTTTGGAAGCGTTCCAGGCGTTGAATCAAGTGTGAAGTGAGGAGCGGCCATTACCGACGCGGGTAAAACGCTCAGCGCGTACGCCAACGCAAATACGAAGAAACTCCGCCTCATGATTCTCCCCGTTGCAAGAAACGATGTACTCTCTGGGCCGTACGCCGCCGGTTGTGTTGATGTTTCAGTGCGTAAACTTCTACCTTCTGGGTATGGTAGGCGACATGCCATTCATGCCGCTTGCCGTGCTGCCAATGTGGATCCTCGGACTGCTGTCACTCGCATTGCTCTTGGGCGGCGGCTACATCATGTACGAGTGGTGGCAAGGGATCTTGCTCTCAACGCTCGTTTTCGCGGCGGGTATCGCAATGCTCGTGCTTACCTTGCTCGGGCGGTTTCTCGTCCTGGCGTTCCACCGCCGCGGCGAAGACGACCCTTCGTGGGCGCGCGACGGTAAAACGCAGCTTCTTGAGCGCCCCGACGGTACGCTACTGCACGTCGAAATCAGCGGCCCGAGCGAGGCTCTTCCGGTCATCCTTGTTCATGGTTGGGGCGTGGACAACCGCGCGTTCTACTATACAAAACGTTCGCTGTCGGCACGCCATCGGGTCATCACCTGGGATCTGCGCGGACTTGGCAATTCAAGTCGCGGGAGCAACAACGACTATTCGCTCGACGCGATGGCAGATGACCTTGCAGCCATCGCCGACCTAGCCGACGCTCCAGCCGTAATTCTCGGCCATTCTATTGGCGGAATGATTATGCTGACGTTTGCCCGCCGACACGCGGACCGCCTAAAGTCCGACGTGGTGGCGCTGGTGCTCGTCGCCACAACGTATACCGATCCAACCCGAACAATGCTGGGCGCTTCCGTGATGCACACACTCGAGCGCCCGTTATTGCGCCCCTTGATGTATCTCACGATTGCCTTATCTCCAATCGTGTGGGCAATGAATTGGCTCAGCTACATAAGCGGCTTGCAACTTTTGGCGACGGCCCTCAGCGGTTTCACGGGGGCGCAAACACGCGGGCAACTCGACTTCGCGTCGCGCTTCTTCGCTAAGGCGCGCCCCAGCGTTCTTGCACGGGGCATGCTCGCAATGTTCAACTTCGATGAAACGTCCTCGATCGGGAACATCCCTGTGCCGGTCCTCATCGTGCCTGGCAATCGGGATCCCGTATTATTACCGCAGGCCAGCGAACGCATGGCATCGGTGATACCGCAAAGCACCCTAGTAGGACTCGCTCCCGCAAAACATATGGGGCTGATGGAGCGCTACGTCGAGTTCAACGCTATTCTCGCGCAGTTCATCGATGCCCACGCAACCGTTCGGGTCCGGCGGGACACCACGGGCAATCCACTAAATAACCGCATTGGATTCGGAGCAACGTGAACATCTTACTCATAGGCGGATACCGGTTCGTCGGACGAGCTATCATTGAAGCCGCCAAAGCGCGAGGGCATCGGGTTACGGCATTCAACCGCGCACTAAATTGGCCGGCCCAAATCGATGATGTCGAGCTTATACAAGGCGATCGTCACCGCGACCTCGAGCGACTAGCGGACCGGCGGTGGGATGTCGCCATCGACACGAATGCATATACGCCGGCGAATGTGTCAGCTCTAACAAGCACTCTGGCGAACCAGATCGATCATTATACGCTCATCTCTAGCCTGAGTGTTTACGCTTGGCCGGTACCGCCCGGAACACGCGAGAATGCACCGGTGAGCCTGCTTGAGGCTGACGCCGACCCAGAGGCGGACATACCGGAGACATACGGTGCGCGAAAGGCACTGTGCGAAGGTGCCGCAAGCACCGTGATGCCCGGACGCACTTTGGCCCTGCGAGCCGGGATGATCGTGGGACCCCACGATTACTTGGACCGCTTTACCTATTGGCTCGAAAGATGCGCCGGCGCGTCAGACTTCATCGCACCCGGTGACCCGGGGCGTCAGCTTCAGCTTATCGACGCACTCGATCTCGCTACCTGGACATTGACCCTTGCCGAAGAACGATATAGCGGGACACTTCATGCCACCGGCCCAACAAATGGCATCATGCGAATGAAGGACCTGATTGACGCTTGCAGCGTTGCAACCGGTGGTTTATCCCGGCCCATCTGGGTAGATGACTCCCGCTTGGAGCAGTTAGGCATCGCTCCCGACAGCGATCTGCCGTACTGGATTCCGGCTGCAGAGAATGGACTCTTCGAAATCGATCTTAGTGCCGCTCGCGCACGAGGTCTCGTGACTCGCCCACTGTTAGAGACCGCCCGACGCACATACGCTTGGGTGCAAACCCGAAAGAACGGCTCACGAAATAGAGGCCTATCTCTTGAGTCAGAAGCTGAGCTTATCGCTAAACTGCGCGCACCTTAGACTTTAGTTACTTGCGTTGATGAATGATGATTTGGTTGCCCTCGGAGTCTTCGCCAAAAGCCATCAAACACGTTGGACGCTCCAGGGCTTCGGAGATACGCACACCGCGCTTACGTAGTGCGATGACGGCCTGGTAGGCATCTTCGACAGCGAACATGATTCCAAAGCCGCGTTGCCATGTTTCCACCCCATCGCCGGGTTGCGGCTTGTAGAGACCGAACGTTGAACCGTCGGGCAATTCGAATTCATACTGCTTTCCGTCGACATTCGTTAGGCCGAGAACGGTGAGGTAAAATTGGCGCGCGCGTTCGAGGTCTTTGACAAAGTAGGTGTGTATGTCGATGCCCTTGACGACAACGGACTCAGACATGCGAGGATGCTTTGCGATGGTGTAAGCGCTTCATAGCTGCCGACGCAAGAAGACGTTCACGTCGGGATCGTCGTGATAGCGCGCGCACGGCGCGTAGCCGCGCCGCCGATAAAAACGCTGCGCTGCCAAAAGGTCTTCCGTCGAATCCAGATACAACCATGCGGCTCCGGTAGCGCGAGCGAAAGCCTCGGCCGCATCAAGTAGGGCGTCCGCTAAGCCTTTACCCCGGTGCCCGGGGCGAACATAAAGCCGCTTGAGTTCTGCAGTGCCGAGGCCGAGTGGGCGTACGCCGACGCAACCAACAACATCTTCTCCGGACGTGGCCAGCCAGAACCCACATGGTGGAGTCAGGTAACGTGCAATCGCTTCTTGGTCGTCAGATTCGGTCAGTTCAACGGCCAAGGCATACTCTGCCAGGATCGCGCCCACGATGGATGCATCTTCCCCAGTCGCGTGAGTAACAGCGACCTTGTTCATTGGCCGAATATGGCATTCATTGCCTCTTTAGCATCGCCGGTTCTGGTTCGAATTAAGACGTCGGCGTCCCGGCATCCTCGATGTTCACCAGCCATTCATTGCCGAAGCGATCGGCGACCATTCCAAACTTGCCGCCCCAAAACGCCTCGCCTAACGGCATTATAACTTTGCCGCCGTCGGAAAG
>JALYZK010000211.1 GCA_030945705.1 Vulcanimicrobiota bacterium
ACTTGGCTCGGCATCAAAGTCGGCCTGCGTTCGTTACCACCCATCACGGGAGTCGGCGTGCGTTTTGCCCTGGCCGCTCTTTTTCTGTATGGCCTTGCGCTTGCAACGAAGACTCCAATCCGCACGCGCGAACTGCCGATGCGGTTGATCACCGTATTAGCAACGTGCATGTTCGGTGCGAACTATGTTTTAACGTACATTGCTGAAACGCAATTGGCTTCAGGACTCGTTGCCGTGCTTTTTGGGACGCTTCCTTTCTTCACTTTTGGCATGGGCCACGTGCTGGTGCACGAGCGTACCACCACACAAACCTGGGCGGGCGCGTTCGTAGCATTTTTGGGAGTGGCGATCATTTCCCTAAGCGGCAACGTCCATGCCTCGCTACCGTACGCGATGGCCGCAATTGGCGCAGCGGCGATTGCGGGTTTCGCCAATGTTTATCTCAAACGTCACTCCAAGGCAGCACCCCTCGAGGTCTTGCCTCCCTCAATGTTGTTGGCGGGCGTGGTTCTGGGGATCGGTGGATTACTCACTGAACACGTAGACATCGGGCGTGCTCTATCAGTTCAATCTGTTGCAGCCATTGCGTATCTCGCAGTCTTTGGCAGCGGTATTGCATTCCTGCTCAATCATTGGCTTTTGCAGCGTGTCGACGCTTGGATTGTCGCGCTTTCTGCTCTTCTCATCCCGGTGCTCGCGGTTCTGGTGGGGGTGCTAGCCGGCGGCGAGCAGTTTGCGGCGCGCGATTTGATAGGAGCTGCATTGGTTGTCTGCGGTGTTTGGATCGCGTTAAGCCGACGGCGACGCGACCTGCTCATCACCTGCGAGGGTTAGTTCCACAGCCGGAACTTTGACTCGCCGGCGCTCCCAATCCGTCCATGTCGTCGGCACTTCGACGATGCGTAACCTGCTAAGAACGTTGCATTGCGCTCAATTCCATACGGCGGCGTGCTAGATTCCCGCGTACCATTCATAACCCTGATCTTCCCAGTATCCGCCTGCGCCGGCAAAGATGTGTGAAAACGATGGAACCACTTCTAAGCGGTAAACCCATTTTGCGCTCTTATAACCGAGTTGCGTAGGAATGCGCATGCGAAGCGGCGCGCCGTGGTCTGGATCGAGCGGCTTGCCGTTTAGGTCGAAAGCAAGAATTGTTTGAGGGTGACGTGCTTGTTGCAAGTTCAAACTTTCGTAGTAGGGGAGTCCTTCGGACGAGCGGTCCCAACAATGAAAAACGACGTACCGCGCACCGTTTTTGGGCTTCACAACATCCAAAATTTGGGAAACTGGAACTCCACTCCACTTCCCGATTGCGCTCCATCCTTCCACACAGTCATGCCGGGTGATCTGCGTTTGGGCATGCATGGAGCGCAAGCGTCCCAAGCTGAATGACTGCCTGCGCTCGACGGCCCCGTCAACAACGAGGCGGTACGAGCGATATTCTTCACGCACTAAGCGGCGGTAAGCGTCATCACTCGGTGTATCAAAACCATTGACCCGAAAATCCCGGTCGATATCGCGTTCCGAGTAAAGCTTTGCCATACCGCGAGTTCCAATAAGCGCCAGGTTTACAGGCTCGACCACTCCTAGAAATTTGTGAAATCCCGCGTTCTGGTTTAGCGCTCGGCCGACCGGTGCGCAGCCGCTAACTGCAGCAGATAGCGAGGTCGCTAAAAACATTCGGCGTTTCATATTCCCGTCCCATCGTGTTCGCCAAGCCTGAACCATCCGGTAAGCATCGAGCGCAAGTTGTTGAGGACGCCGGTTGACGCAACGAGTGTCACGTGCGTGAATAAAAAACCTATGATCATTAACATAATAGCGAAATGCCATAGTCGCGCAAACTGGCGTCCGCCGAAAGCACTGGTCAACGGCCCAGCGATCGCATCGATACCAGGCGAGAGCGCTAGCCCCGTGAGAACAATCAGCGGAGCAAAAACAAATAACACAATCGTGTACGCCAATTTTTGCAGCGGGTTGTATGTCCCGTGCGGTGGTGGATCTTTACGTAGGCGTAAGTAATACAACTGATAGGGTATGAGCTTGCCCAAGTCTTGCCGCCGTAGAACGAGTTGGCCTAGGTTGCCTCCGAGCAAACCGACCAGAATATAAGCTCCGCCGCACAAGACCATGATCCAAGAAAAAAATAAGTGCCAGCGTCGGCCGTCGGCGAGGTCCTGGTAGGGTGGTATGGTTATCCATCCGGGAAAAGCGCGCACTTCGCGTCCACCCATACCATCGTCCGTGTATCCCAACCATCCGGTGGTCGGCACGCCATGGCCGAAGAGCGTGGTGAGGCCGGTGCGACTCTGCGCTTCGCCGTCCACGGAGAGAACGCGCTTAGCCGGATTGCTTTTGTCGGATGCATCAAGGTACGGGGCGGCGTTGAAAATTTCCAAACCACTGCTGACGAGCGCCAAAAACGCGATGAAAAACACCCAGTGCGTTATTCGCGTCGTTGGGGAGTGCCTATAAACGAGCGGTCGTTGTGCCACTCCCCCAATGGTACCACAGCGTGTCAGCGCTTCGCCGTAAGCTTGGTGACGTTTCGAGGCAAGCGTCCTTAGGGCAGAGAACCCCTGCGCTCGCATGCCTGCAATGGTGGAAGTTCAGACCAATGGAAGCGTCGCTAGCATCCGCTTAGCAAGGCCCGAGGTTCGCAACGCTTTCAATTCACAATTGATTGCCGACTTGACGGATAGCTTCCGCAGCTTGTCAGAGGCTTCCGACGTGCGCGTGGTCGTGCTGAGTGGTGAGGGCAAGGCGTTTTGTGGCGGCGCGGATATCAACTGGATGCGCGCTTCGCTTGATTTAAGTGAAGAAGACAACGTCGCGGACGCGCGCCGTATGTCAGATATGTTCCGCGTCATAGACCGCTGCGGCAAGCCGGTGGTAGGGAAGATCCACGGAGCGGCGCTGGGGGGCGGAGCAGGTCTGGTTGCGGTCTGCGATGTCGCGATTGCTGCTGCTGACACCGTTTTTGGATTTACGGAAACAAAACTTGGCATTCTACCTGCGGTCATCTCTCCGTTCGTCCTTGCAAAAATTGGCGTTTCCCAGGCTCGCGCGCTCTTTTTGACCGGCGAGCGCTTCAGCGCAAAGCGCGCGCAGGCAATTGGGCTCATTCATCAGACGGTCGCCGCAGCCGAGCTGGATCATGCAGTTGAAACGGTTTGCAACGAACTGCGCAGTGCGGCTCCCTCCGCCGTTGCGGCAGCAAAAGAAACAATCGTCAAAGTTTCTGAGGTATCGTATGCGCAGACGCGAGATCTGACAGCCCAGATCATCGCTCGCCAACGCACGACCCCTGAAGGGCAAGAAGGACTACGAGCTTTCCTGGAACGCCGCAAGGCGAGCTGGAACATTGATTAAGCGCGTCCTCATCGCGAACCGTGGGGAAATCGCCGTCCGCATTGCACGAGCAGCCCGCGAGGCCGGGATCGTCCCGCTGGGCATCTACTCGCAAGCAGACGCGAACGCATACCACCGTGCTTTCATGGAGGACAGCGTTTGTGTCGGGCCGGCCCCCGCGGCTGATTCTTATCTGAATGTAGAACGCGTGCTTGCGGCAGCGAGAGAGCTATCGGCGGATGCGGTGCATCCGGGGTACGGTTTTCTATCCGAACGGGCCGACTTTGCAAAAGCCTCCACGGATTCCGGTTTGGTTTTCGTCGGACCTACGCCCGAAGCGATGCACGCCATGGGAAGCAAGATTGAAGCCAAGCGCGTCGTGCGAGAATGCGGGGTTCCAGTGGTTCCCGGATATGACGGCCACGACCAATCCACGGCGACACTGCGCCGGGAAGCAACCCACATCGGGCTGCCGGTTCTAATCAAAGCGAGCGCGGGCGGCGGGGGACGCGGCATGCGCGTGGTCTGGGAGCTTCGCGAATTCGACGAAGCCCTAGCGGCGGCACGGCGCGAAGCGCAAGCCGCTTTCGGCAACGATGCGATGCTTTTGGAACGGTTTTTGCGCCGTCCTCGCCACATTGAAATCCAAATTCTGGGGGATCATCACGGTCATCTTGTGCATCTCGGTGAACGTGAATGTTCAATTCAACGGCGACATCAGAAAATAATTGAGGAAGCCCCTTCGGCTGCTTTAGGCGAAAAGTTGCGCCTCGAGATCGGTGCCGCGGCTGTGCGCGCTGCGAGAGCGGTGTCTTACACCAATGCAGGCACCGTTGAATTCATGCTCGATCAAGACGGCACGTATTACTTCTTAGAGATGAACACGCGCCTCCAAGTCGAGCACCCCGTCACTGAAGCTACCTATGGCATCGATCTTGTACGGTGGCAATTCAAGATTGCCGCGGGCGAGCATCTGGCGCTTACGCAAGATCAGATTACCCCCCGGGGATGGTCCATTGAAGCCCGTTTGTACGCGGAGGATCCCGCCAATCACATGCTTCCCTCAACCGGCAAGATTACGAAATGGAAAATTCCCGATGGTCCCGGCGTCCGCGTCGACTCAGGCGTGCGCGAAAACAGCGAAGTTTCCGTTTATTACGATCCTATGCTTGCCAAGCTCATCGTATGGGGAACAGATCGCGCGAGCGCTGTGCATCGCTTGGAAGATGCGCTCATGCGAACCGAGGTTGCCGGCGTAGCAACCAACATTCCGCTTCTTCTGTGGATCAGCCGGGACGAAGTATTCCGGTCTGGTGACACGACTACGCAATTCTTGCCCGAGCGTTTGGACGAACGCATCTTTCAAAAAGCCACCGTTTCGCAGGACAGCCTCATGCTGGCTTTAGCCGATGCGCTCGAGTCCGAACAGGTGCCTTGGCGCATCGGTAAAGTCGGCATTCCACTGCGCTTTTTAGCCTCCGGAGCGCCAGTGCAGTTTGAAGCCCATGCCACCCAGGGAGCATCGCAGTGGCAGATAACCGGTGATCGCTGCGGACTACTGGAGGTTTTTAAGACACCCGAACGGCTTGAATTAAAGTTTGATGGGGAGCACATAACCGGGACTGTCGAATACGATGATTCTTCGATAGTCGTACGGCGGCACGGCAACGCGGAACGCTTAGCGCTCGCTCCGCCACCGCGGATGCAAACAGAAGTTCACGCGAACACCGCTACAGGACGGGTCACCGCACCAATGCCGGGTAAAATTATTAAAATTGCCGCGCACGAAAACGAAGCCGTCGGCGAACATGCCCTCCTGGTCGTGCTGGAGGCAATGAAAATGGAACACCGCATCGAGGCGCCCGCAGCAGGGCGGGTTGCGGCGGTGCTGGTTGCCGAGGGGGACATCGTTGCGGCCGGAGACGCGCTGGTCGAACTGCAGTGACAGGGAATCAACAGCAAAAAACAATCCTGATGGTGCCCGGATACAACGAGCCGCCCGCCCATTTGGAAATCATTGCCAAAGGCAAAGCCGGAATCGCTGGTTTAGATACGTTCGGTTTGCACGCCCAAACATTTCCCCAGCAAGACGATCACCTGCGTGACCGGATCGACCGTTTTTCGGACCATCTGGACAAGCTTAAAAATGACGGCGTACAATTTCCGATCGTGACACTGGGGTATTCGCTGGGTGGTTTAGTCGTTCGCGGCTTCTTGCGTGCCTATCCCGAACGCCAGCACTTGGTTAGCCACACGATCATGATCGGCACTCCGAATTGGGGTGTAACCACGCTGTCGATGCCGCACATTACCCGTCTGATGCGCGTACCGGACCAAGCTATGGGAGACATGGACATCGCTTCGGATTTCATGCGCTGGCTCAATGGGACGGGGGGCCATTGGAAGTTCGTGCCAGATAAGCGCCACCGGCTTTGGGAGCTCGATCGAGAACCGATTGTGGGACCCGCCGATTCAAAAATGCTATCGATCACCGGGCTGGTTCCAAAGCGTGGCGGCGACAACGATGGGCTTGTGTGGGCCGATTCCGCCACCTTAGGCGAACGCCTCCCCACACAGTATATCCGGGGTCCGCATGCCAACCACATGAACCTCATCGGGCACTTCGACATCCTCATAATGCTCAGCAAGGGATTTTTGCGCAACAACAAGGTATGGCCGCTTACCGTAGCCGCCATTGCCCGTTTTGCACAAAGCTGAAACCCTCGGCGGAGATGCGAGCTTTTGGTAAGTATGACCCTACCACATCGAGTTCAGATTTGCGAAATGGGACCGCGGGACGGCTTGCAAAATGAAGTCGCGATCGTTGCTTCAGCCGACAAAGTTCGCTACATCGACATGTTATCTCAGGCCGGCTTGCCGCTCATCGAAGCCACGTCGTTCGTAAGCTCCAAAGCCATCCCGCAATTGAGCGATGCCGCCCAAGTGTATTCAACGATAGAAAAGCGCGCCGGTGTACGTTATCTCGTGCTGGTGCCGAATCTGAAGGGACTGGAGCGAGCCAGAATTGCCGGAGTGGATTCCATCGCAGTCTTCACCGCCGCTTCGGAGACATTTACGAAAAAAAACATCAACATGACCATTGCCGGTTCCCTGGCGTTGTTCGAGGAGGTAGTGCACGCCGCCAGCTCGCTTGGCATGTGGGTGCGCGGATACGTCTCCACCTGCTTCGGGTGCCCCTATGAGGGACCGGTTGCGGTTTCGAAAGTCCTCGAGGTGTCCCGCGCGCTGGATAAGATAGGTGTGGATGAGATATCTCTGGGCGACACTATCGGCGTTGGGGTTCCCACGCAAGTGTTTGAAACCGTCGCGGCGCTACGAGAACATATGCCAGTAGAAAAACTTGCTTTGCACCTCCACGATACACGCGGAACGGCCCTCGCAAACGTTCTTGCCGGATTGCAAAGCGGTGTCTCGATCTTCGACTCTTCCGCAGGAGGTCTCGGGGGTTGCCCCTACGCTCCGGGCGCTTCGGGCAATTTGGGGACGGAAGATCTGCTTTACATGTTACACGGGATGGGCATCGAAACAGGCGTCGATATCTCAAAAGTGCGCGATGCTTCACGTTTTATCGCGGGCGTGCTCCAGCACGATCTTAGCTCAAAGGTATATTCGGTAATGGAGAAGCAACCAGCTTGATGCTCCCACCGCATCCCATTCAGGAGAATCCGCTAAGCACCTGAAAATCAATCGGTTTACAAGCTCCATTGTTGCTGAACTCAGATGAGCATGCGGTTAAACCAACGATGATATCGAGCTCGGCATGGAAATCGACGAAGTCACCGGGCCGAGACTGGGGGACAGCGACGCGTATCACCCCCGACGAAGATATCTCCACATTCATGAAAACGTTAAACGTTGTAGGTATCTGGTCTTTCGTTATTCCGAAAGGCAGCAGAGCGGCGGCTAGATTCTCTAGGCAACTGGGGTGATGAGCTTCGCAGCGGCCGAGCAGTCGAAACATTTCTTCGCTGCATGGGCTCAGGAGAAAGTCATGTTTGCCCACACGGTCTTCGCCGATCGTGAACATGCGGTTGCTGCGATTTGAATACAGCGTTGCCCCAGTTGTGAGGTAGATGTGTTCGTTATAATCAAGGGTGCGACCGGATGATAACCACTCGTAGGATTCCACGGCGCAAAAGGCTGCCAAATCAGCCACTTGCTCACCCTGCGGATCAATGATGCGGATGCATTCTCCCTTGCGCAATAGAAATGCGGTCCCTGATTGCGGCGCGAGCCTCTTAGCTTGCAGCATACTTCAGCCGCGAAACGCCATAAAGTATACCGCCGCAAAAAATGCGAGTATAAACGGCCAGCCAACTACAAATGCCTCGTTCTAAGAGCCACACCGGCGCTAAAAATGAACTTACCAGTGGATAAACGCGCGCGCCACCATGTCTTCGCCGTCCAACTTCTCCCAGCGCAATAGACGTAAGGGCGCACATCACGATCATCTTCCAACGGCGATGGATCAAGCACCAAACCAGAACGGGCAGAAGGCTCAAGAAAAACGCCATCCGAGTAGGTCTTGCAAACTCATCGTATGCTTGGCGGACACGTTGACTCCAAAAATGCCTCGTATGAGGTGGAAGACGCTGCACGAACAGGTCGTCTGCGTTCAATTCTTTACCACCCGAACGCTTGATGCTACGCACCAGCTCGAAGTTTTCAAACAGAACGTTTCCCGCATAACCTCCGCAT
>JALYZK010000093.1 GCA_030945705.1 Vulcanimicrobiota bacterium
ACATGGTGCAAGGCGTCACGAAAGGTTTTCGTAAGAGCCTGGAGATTCAAGGCGTCGGGTACCGCGTCGCCAAAGCCGGCGAAAGACTGAACCTGACCCTTGGCTTTTCGCACCCAGTTTCGTACGCACCGCCCCAGGGTGTGTCATTTGCCGTGGAAGGCACCAATAAAATTCACATCGACGGAGTCGATAAGCAGCAAGTGGGCCAAGTAGCTGCTGAAATTCGTGACTTGCGCCCACCCGAACCGTATAAAGGAAAAGGCATCCGTTACGAAGGTGAAACGGTACGCAAGAAACTCGGCAAGGCCGGAAAAGCTGGCAAAAAGTAATGCCCAAATCATCCAAAAACATTTCTCGCCATAAGCGACATCGCCGGCTGCGCCAAAAACTTTCGGGCTCAGACTCCCGTCCGCGACTGCTCATCCGCCGCACATTGCACCACATTTACGCAACGGTGGTTGATGACGATAAGGGACATACCGTCGTTGCGAGCTCTACGCGGGACAGGGGCGTAGCCGACGGATTGGAGTCAAAGACGAACATCGAAGCAGCGCGAAAAGTTGGTGAAGCAATCGCCACGAAAGCTAAAAGCGCCGGTATCGCGCACGTTGTCTTCGACACGAGTGGTCTTAAATATCACGGACGCGTCAAAGCATTGGCCGACGGCGCGCGCCATGCGGGATTGGAATTCTAGATGAATTATAGAGGTGGTCGAGACCGCGATAACTCGGGCTTTGAAGAAACGGTCGTGCGCGTGAATCGCGTCGCGAAGGTCGTAAAAGGCGGAAAGCGTTTCAGCTTCAGCGCGCTAGTTGTCGTAGGCGATCGCAAAGGGCGGGTCGGCTTCGCCATTGGGAAAGCCGGTGAGGTGCCCGAAGCAATCCGAAAAGCGGTTGAAGCGGCTAGAAAAAAACTCATCACCGTACCCATGGTAGAGCGTACGATTCCTCATGCCGTTACGAAACAAGTCGGTGCGGGTCGCGTCCTGCTCAAGCCGGCTTCGCGGGGAACCGGTGTAATTGCCGGTGGCCCCATGCGTGCGGTCCTCGAACTCGCGGGCATTCACGACATCCTCACCAAATCATTGGGTAGTGCGAATCCAATCAATGTCGTTTACGCCACAGTGGAAGCACTGCGTTCGCTGAAAACCGCCGAACAAGTTGCGAAACTGCGCGACCGATCAGTCGCGGAATTGTTTGCATAAGGCATAGTAATGGCAAAGAAAAAGACTTCCACGCGAAAATCCACCCGTCAAGTGACCGCGGCGGCCCCGAAAATAGACCGCGGGGCTGGTCTCGGCGCAATCAACGAGTCGCAGCTAACTCTTGCGGCCTTAAAACCTAATGCGGGTTCGCGTCCAAAACGCACGCGCGTTGGACGCGGGCATGGCTCCGGCATGGTGAAGACTGCCGGCGAGGGCGGAAAGGGCCAGACGGTACGGTCGGGCGGCGGTAAGGGACCGGCTTTCGAAGGTGGTCAGACACCGTGGGCGCGGCGCCTGCCGCATCGTCGGGGTTATTCGCAGAAAGCGCGCGACATCGGTCATTTTCGCAGTAAATATGCTGTTGTAAACCTCTCCGCCCTCGCCGATTGGGATAGCGCCGTCGAAATAACCCCACAAACGCTGAAAGTTGCGCGCATCCTCACCAGCCCGCAGGACGGCGTCAAAATACTGGGCGGCTCCAAGTCCGGAAAAACCTTGCCCGAGGGGCTTCGCTTTCGCGACGTTGTTTTCTCCCGGAGCGCGCGCGAAGCATTGACCGCCGCGGGTGCCAGGTTCGAAGGCGAAAGCTAAGTTGCTTAACAACCTGCGCGCCGCGCTTCTGGTGCCTGATATCCGTAAACGCGTCCTTTTCGTTCTGTTTGCGTTCTCGGTGTTCGTGTTCATGATCCATATCCAAATTCCCAACGTGGACGTGGCACGCTGGCAGAAGCTCCTTGAGAGCGGTAGCTTTTATAGTTTCCTCGGATTTCTTTCTGGCGGCGCCCTGCAGAGACTGTCGGTTATTGCTATGGGAATCACGCCGTACATCAATGCTTCGATTATCATGCAGTTGATGACGGTGGTCTTACCGCAGCTGGAAGAGCTGGCAAAGAAAGGCGGCGAGGAAGGCCGCAAAAAGATCAGCCAGTACACGCGTTGGCTTACAATCGTTCTGGCAGCCGTGCAAGCAACGTTTATGTCGATCGCTATGAAGAACTCAGGCGTATTCTACGACAGCTCAACGTTGTTTTTGATTTTCGTTGTACTCGCCATGGTGTCGGGCACGATGTTTTTGATGTGGTTAGGCGAGCAGATCAGCGACAAAGGTATTGGAAACGGCGTTTCGCTGATCATTTTCATCGGAATCGTACTACGATATCCGAAGTACGTTCAGGAGACAGTTCAACTAAGCTCAAAGGGCGGTATAAATGTTTTGAGCTTGGTGGTATTTATCGCCATCGCCCTGATTACGATCGTCTCCATCATTTTTCTTTATCAAGGACAGAGGCGCGTTCCGGTGCAACAAGCACGCCGCGTGGTAGGCCGAAAAATGTTCGCGGGCCGTTCCTCCTACATTCCTTTGCGTCTCAACAACGCCGGTGTAATCTCGATTATTTTCGCGATCTCCATACTATTGCTGCCGCAACAGGCGCTTTCATGGTTTGGTCGGGGAACGCAAACGGGGGTCATGGCCAACGTCGCCAATTTCTTACAGGCCAACTTCGGCCCGAACTCCGTGCTGTACAACGTTGTCTACTTTTTTTTGGTGGTAATTTTCACATTTTTCTATAGCGCCATAGTCGTGAATACGCGCGATATTGCCGATAATCTCAAGAAAAGCGGCTCTTTCATCCCGGGCATTCGCCCTGGGCAACCTACCGTCGACTATATCAACCGTATTTTATTGCGAATCACTACGGCGGCGGCGATCTACCTTGGCTTACTGTCCGTTTTGCCAGGACTGCTGCAGAAAAATCTCGGAGTCACAACATTCTATTTGGGCTCCACCTCGCTGCTGATTGTGGTCGGCGTCGCCCTTGACACGATGACGCAGATTGAAGCGCGCCTTGCCATGCGCGATTATCGTGGCTTCATCAAGCGATGATGCCCCCAACGGCAAACACTTTTAAACCGATTCGAGTAATTATGCTTGGGCCGCCGGGTTCTGGCAAAGGGACGCAGGCTCGGTTCTTGGAGCAGCGTTTTGGCGCACGGCAAATTGCTACCGGAGACATTTTGCGCGACAACATTCAAAATGAGACCGAACTTGGAATAGCCGCGCGTGCCTTTGTGGAAACTGGCGGACTGGTTCCTGACGAGCTCGTTATCAAAATGATCGAAACAGAACTGGCTGACAGCCTCGGCTTTGTGATGGATGGCTTTCCACGAACTGTCACTCAAGCGCAAGCCTTCGATGCTTTCTTGAAAGCCAAACATCTCGATCTGAATGCGGTAATCTATTTTCGAGGAGACTCTGAGACGCTCATTCAGCGCTTACAAACCCGCTGGACGAATCCTCGCACCGGCCGCACGTACAACACAGTTTCGAACCCGCCGCGCGTCGCGGGGATCGATGACGATGACGGGGGACCGCTCATCGCGCGGGAAGACGATCGCCGGGAAACTGTTGCTAAACGGCTCGATGTTTTTCAAAAACAGACTGCTCCATTAATTCAATACTATCGCGATGCAGGCGCTCTAGTCGAAGTCGACGGCTTGCTTGACGTGGCGCACGTGACACGTGCAATTGAAGACGCGCTTGATCCGGCGAGCGTACCAACGTGATTACGATAAAATCTGCGCGTGAGATTGAAACCATGCGTCGCAGCGGAAAAATCACCTCAAAAGCGCTCGGTATGCTGATTCGCGAAGCGCGCCCCGGACTAACCACGCGCGATTTGGACCGGCTTGCTGAGAAGGCGATTCGTGAATTGGGCGGAGTTCCGACCTTTAAGGGCTACAACGGTTATCCCTGTTCAATCTGTACTTCTATCAACAACGAAATCGTACATGGAATTCCTAGCGACTACGTCCTTAAAGACGGTGATTTGCTTTCGATCGATATCGGCACAACCTTTGAGCGCTATGTGAGCGACAGTGCGGTGACGATCCCGATCGGCACCGTTTCACCCGCTGCTGCGCATCTCTCGAGGGTGACGCAGGAATGTTTGATGCTGGGAATCGGAGAGATGCAGCCAGGCAAACGTCTCTCGGACATCGGGCATGCGGTGCAAACTCATGCTGAACGTCACGGTTATGGCGTAGTGCGCGAGTTAGTCGGTCACGGTATCGGTACGAAGATGCACGAAGAGCCGCAGGTTCCCAATTACGGCGCGCCCGGCCAAGGCGTGCAGCTTCGAGCCGGGCTGGTCCTAGCGGTTGAACCGATGATAACCGAAGGTTCGTTCACCGTCGAAACGTTGAAAGATGGCTGGACAGTGGTCACGGCAGATGGTAAACTCGCAGCGCACTTCGAGCACACGATAGCTATAACCGACGAAGGGCCTCGCATCCTGACGCTTCGTGACATCGCAGAGCACGATGATGTGGAGCGTTACCGTCCAAAAGAAGAGATAGCTGCATGAAACAGGAGGTATAGTTGGCTCGAGGACGTCGCGGAAATCAGAACCGACCCGATCGACGGAAGAAGAAAGCCGATCGCGCGGCGTCGACCGCAACGCCTAAAGAAGAGGCCATCGAAGTCGAGGGAACGATCGTAGAACCGCTTCCAAACGCCATGTTCCGAGTGGAGCTTGCGAATGGGCACAAAGTTTTAGCCCACGTTTCGGGAAAGATCCGGATGAACTTCATCCGCATTCTGCCCGGAGACCGGGTTCTGGTGGAGCTTTCACCTTACGATCTGACGCATGGGCGGATCACGTACCGCTACAAGTAGAAGCAAGCCAACCTTTGATGCGCCGGGAAGGTCTATATGGCAGGCATCTCGAGCGTATCGAACGCAACACATGCTGACTGGGGCACCCCCACCGGGGATCCTTAGGATGCAATAACTGATGAAGGCACCCGCGACCTGGACCCCTAGCAAGGCCGGGACTGCGCAGGTCACGGCCGGAGATTCAAATGAAAGTAAGACCGTCTGTTAAACGAATTTGCGAGAAATGTAAGATCATCCGGCGCGAAGGCAAAGTTCGCGTGATCTGCGAGGTTAATCCTAAGCACAAGCAAGTGCAAGGGTGAGACGGATACAGTTCGCCACCGTGCAATTGTCACCAGCAAGCCCACCCCTCGACAGGCTCAGGGTGACAGAAAAGGTGCTTCGACAAGCTCAGCATTAAGAAGGAAAGTAAGATAAAAGT
>JALYZK010000001.1 GCA_030945705.1 Vulcanimicrobiota bacterium
GTCATGGCGTGACATTCGAAGAAAAGATCGTCGGCGGCGTCGTTCCGCGGCAATTTTTCCCCGCCGTCGAAAAAGGTGTCCGCGAAGCTCTTTTGCACGGACCGGTGAGCGGTTACCCGGTAAGTGATCTACACGTAACTCTGTACGACGGTTCCTATCATACCGTGGATTCCAGCGAAGCATCATTCAGAACCGCTGCTTCAATGGCAATACGAGATGGATTAGCAAAATGCAACCCGGTTGTTCTGGAACCGATTTTGCGCGTCGAAACAATCGTACCGAATGCGTATACCTCAGCTATCATTCAACAGCTTACGGGCAAACGAGGTCAGATTCATGGCATGAACCCCGGCGAACGCCCCGGTTACGACGTCGTGATTGCTGACGTGCCTCAAGTCGAGCTTGCGCGATACATCACGGAATTGCGCACGGCCTCACACGGTTTGGGAACATTTACCTGGCGCTACGAACGTTTCGATCCCGTACCGGCCAAATGGTCGGCGCCGAAAGCAGCGGTTTAGGAAATGCAGTTGACAAAAAGCCTTGCAGCCTTGCTGGCCCTGGCCACGCTCAGCGGGTGCGCGAAAGTCGGGACGCAGAACTCGGCCGGCGGTGGCCGTCACCCTTGGACTCAGGCGGGCGTGTTGCGCGTCGGCATTCAGAGCGAACCAAAAAACCTCAATCCGGTTCTAGCCTCGAACACAACCGACAACGCAATCACGCGACTGATGTTCGACCCGCTAATCTCTGCCGATGCCAAAGGCAACCCCGTTCCGATGCTTGCGGCGCAAGTACCCACTCTCCAGAACGGCGGCATTAGTAAGGACGGCCTCACCATCACCTACAAATTGCGGCCCAACGTGAAGTGGCAAGATGGGCAAAGATTAACCAGTAAAGACGTAAAATTCACCTACGAGGCTGTCATGAACTCGAATAACAACGTCACCTCGAGGCGTGGTTACGACTTGGTGAAGAGCGTCGCTACGCCAAATGCGACGACGGTCGTTTTCACCATGAAGCAGAAATTTGCTCCCGTTATTAACACGCTGTTTGCCGAGAGTGACAATCCGGTGACCATCATACCGGCACACCTCCTCTCTAAGTTTCATGATCTCAATCAGGTACCGTTTAACAATCAGCCGATGGGAAGCGGACCGTTCAAACTTGCGCAGTGGCAGCACGGCGACCATCTCACGTTCGTTCCCAACAACGACTACTTCTTAGGCAAACCGCGGCTAAAAAAAATCGTCGTTCACGTCATTCCCGATGAGAACACGGAGATCAACGAACTCAAGACACACGACCTCGACTGGATGTTCGAAGCCTCGACCGCGACGTACAAATTCTTAAAGACGATGACCGACATCAATACGCATTTGGTTCCTCATAATGGATATGAGGGCATTCAGTTTAATACATCGCGCCCGCTTCTGCGTGATCCACGTGTACGCCAAGCCATCGCCTATGCCATCGACCGCAATGTGCTGGTAGATAATCTGACGTACGGTTCTGCAAAACTCGCTACCGAAGATCTGCCGGACTTTATGTGGGCCTACAATCCGCAGGTTAAGGTGTACCCCCACGATGTTCAAAAAGCCAAGCAGTTGCTGAGCGAAGCGGGCTGGACTATGGGCCGAAACGGCGTTTTAACCAAGAATGGTGAGAAACTGTCGCTGTTGCTAGTTTCAAACGGACAGACCAATGCGACTCGCAGGCAAGCCAGCGTACTCGTTCAGTCAATGCTCAAACAAGTGGGTATCGACGTTGAGGTCAAGACGTATCCCGGCGCGGTTCTCTTTGCGCCCGCTGGTGAGGGGGGGATTCTACAGCTGGGCAAATTCGATATGGGACTCTCCGGTTGGTTTGCGGGGATCGATCCGGACGACTCTTCAAACTACATTTGCTCAATGATCCCACCCGGTGGTTACAATTACACGCGATATTGTAACAAGCAAATGGATAGCGCTCAGCAAGACGCCTTGACGCACTTTGATCAACCGGCACGCAAAGTTGCATACGCCAAAATCGAATCTTTGCTTGCCGACGATATGCCGCAGCTTTTCTTCTGGTGGCCGCGTCAGGCGCAACCGGTTAATCCGGACTTTCAAGGGTTTGATCCCAATCCTGTAACGGAAACTTGGAACTCCTATCAATGGGCCATTTGAACGCGGGAGATTTGGTGCCACGTTTTCCGGAAATTACTTGGCTAAGGAAAATGATCGTCGAGCGGGCCCTAACACGTGGAGACTACGTTCTCTCCGGTGGCGCTCGCAGCGATTATTATATCGATAAATTTAGGCTCTTCGCCGACCCTTATGTGCTGAGGCGAATTGCCCGGCTCTTTACGCCGATTATTGCGCAAAGTGCGCCGGATCTTATCGGCGGAACGGAGATAGGAGGCGTGATTATTGCCACCGCGGTCTCTGCGATGAGCAATATCCCGCTCATCGCCATTCGCAAACAGCCCAAGTCTTACGGAGCATTTGCCAATGAATACGTCGAGGGCGGGTTTTTGCCCGGACAGCACGTTCTGTTGCTGGAGGACGTGGTAACCAGCGGCCATGAGGTCCTCGCAGCCAAAGCGCGGCTGGAAGAATTGAAGCTTAGAGTAACCGTTTGCGCGCTGATCAGTCGCGGACTGTCGCCCGTACCTTCACTCGTACAGTTCTCCTTGCCGCGGGGCGAACCCAAAACCGAGAATTAACCGCCTTGTCATGCTGAGGCTCTCGAAGCAGACCCTGCGATAACAGCATCCTTCGACAGGACGATACATTGACAGGCTTAAGTCTATTCGATAGCGACTTGCAGGAAATCGTCGGCCACCACGCATTCTCCCGCAAAGCTCCGTCGCGCTTCCTCCCCGAGGTGCTCGGCGGACCATTCACTGCCGTAATGCGTTAACACCAGTTTTTCCACTCCCGCTTCACGTGCCATCGAGGCTGCTTCGCGCGCTGAAGAATGTCCCCTGAGTCCGCGTTCGCTTTGATAGGGACCGAGGGTCGATTCGCACAGAAAAACATCGCTAGCTCTCGCCAACTTCACCACATCTGCGCAAGGCGCGGTGTCTGCAGAATATGTGATTGCCGCATCGTTACGTTGAACCCGAACGGCATACGCCTCGATGAAGTGAACTGTCTGCGCAAAAGTCAGCCGTAAGTCGCGGACCTCAAGGTTTGAACGAGCACCGTATGGCCTGATCTCAAAAACGTCTTCAAAGAAGTCTTTGCTGCTATCGGCACCGACGGCGCAACCTATCGCGCGCAGCAAATCCTCGCCGCGGCCCGGCAGATAGACAGGCAGCTTTCCTTCAACTCGGGACGAGGCGTATTTCAAGGCATTGCGCAGCAAAACCAGATCCAAGAAGTGATCCGCATGCATGTGCGTGATAACCACCGCATTCAGCGTGCTGTGCGCGACAAAGTCTAGTGAATTCGCGAAAGAGCCCGGACCAAGGTCACAAATGAGCGTCGCGTCCGGGCTCCGAATTAAGTAAGAACTGCAAGCGCGTTTCGATCGCGGAATCGAAGAGCTGGAACCCAAAACCGTCATCGATAGGTTACGACGCATCTCTATCCCAGAGATTGATACACTTCCTCGGCGTGGCCACTCACTGAAACTTTTTCCCAATGTTTGCGAACGATACCCTCCGCATCAATTAAGTATGTCGAGCGTTGCGCACTGGGTGTGCACGTAACGCCGAACGCTTGACAGACTACCGACTCCGTATCGGCAATCAGGGTAAATGAAATCTCATACTTCTTCTTAAACCGCTGATGCGACGCAACGGAATCGCGGCTAACGCCCGCAATCTCGACGTTCTTCTTTGCGAACTTAGCGCGTGCATCGCGAAACTGCGATGCTTCGTTCGTTCAACCCGGAGTATCGTCTTTGGGATAAAACCATAACACTAGGCCGCCGCTTCCCAAGAGTGAACGAACTGGAATACGTTGGCCGCGGTCGTCTAAAACGTCCAAATCCGGAATACGTGCGCCTATTTGTAACATGGGTTCCTTTCGGAGGATAAGCGTCTTTGAGCGAATCGCTACATGCGAGCCCAGCACCTTCTAGCAAGAGCCGGGTGCCTGCTTGCAGGATTTCAATGTTGCAGACTGGGACGCTCCACGGCGCCGCACCATGAGGGTATTTAATTAGCAGCTCCACTCACCCGCTGACAACCCAGCTTATTGCTACCTTGGCCACCTCAAAACCACGAGTGTTGGAAATTGGAACCGGTAGCGGCCGCAATTTCTGCGCGCTCTTACGCGCTGGCCTTGAAGTTACCGCACTCGATGAGAGCGCGGAACGTGTCTGCGGCCTGCGGCACCAATTTCCTGACCAGCGCGAAAACCTTCTTTGCACTGCCTATTCCCACTTACCCATCCCTGCGGACAGCTATGACGCGGTGCTTTCAACGCACGCGCTGCTGCACGATTTACCAGAGAGGGTGCGATCGGTGGTAGCGGAATTCGGCCGCATCTTGAAACTGGGAGGGCATGCGTATTTTACGCTAGGCTCAAAGCGCGACTCGCGTTTTGGTGTCGGCGCACAAATCGGTCACGAGACTTTTACTCCGCAAACAGGTGATGAACAGGGCGTTCCTCACTCGTACTTCGATGAAGCCGGAGTGCGCAATCTGCTTCGCCGCTTTGCGCTCATAGAGCTCGCCGAACATTCGGTGGATGACATTGCGGGACGCTGGGCGCATGCGAGCGCGCCGTTACGCGGAGCGGTTCATTGGTTCGTGATCATTCGCAAGTCGAGTTAGGAGCCCTTTCAGTAGGTTGGGACGCTTGGATCAACCTCGCTTGACCAGGCGTTGATCCCACCGATAAGGTTCTTCACGTTGCTAAAACCGCTTTTTTGCAACAACTTCGCAACACGTTGGCTCCGCTGACCGTGATGGCACATAACGATTAGCTCCGTATCACGCGGCAATTCATGGACGCGTCCGGCGACCTGCGTCATCGGTATATGCACCGCACCGTCGATTGCGGCAGCCTGCACTTCGTCCGCCTCGCGGACGTCGAGCAAAAAGTGCGGATGGCTCGTCTTGCGCAACTGGTCAAGCTGGGTAGCAGATATTTCGCTCACGCCGACGCACTCGTTTTTGTGGCAATCAAGTCTTGCATGGGACTGGATGCATTGGCATACAAACGTTTTTGCATTCGACCTGCGAGAAAGGCCAGACGACCGGCGATGACCGCATGGCGCATCGCTGAGGCCATTGAAACCGGATCCCGCGCTGCTGCTATCCCGGTGTTCATGAGTAGCGCGTCGATTCCCAACTCCATTGCAAGCGCCGCGTCAGATGCGGTTCCCACTCCCGCATCAACGATAACCGGAATGCCTGCACGTTCCTTAATAATTGAGATGGAATACGGATTGCATAGACCGAGCCCGCTTCCAATTGGAGCGGCCAGCGGCATCACGGCCGCGCACCCGACCCGTTCTAGGTTTTTGCACGCGACCGGATCATCGATGATGTATGGCAATACCGTGAACCCCTCTGCAACCAGCGTCTGCGCGGCGGCTATGGTTTCACGAGTGTCGGGATACAACGTGTCGGCGTCACCGATCACTTCCAATTTGATGAGATCGGTTTGCAGCGCTTCTCGCGCAAGTCGTGCTGTGAGCACCGCTTCCTTTGCCGTGAAGCAACCAGCCGTATTGGGCAAAATCGTATATGCGTCGCGATCGAGGTGATCCAGCATGGTTTTCCCGCTCGGATCATCCAAATGAATCCGGCGAATGGCCACCGTTACCATTTGCGTCCCACTGGCTTCATGCGAGGCTTGCATAACCGGAATGGTCGGATATTTGGCCGTACCCACGATTAGCCGCGACGTGAACTGGTGTTTGCCTATTTTTAGAAAGTCGTGCTGCATTATCTAATCCTCTGAAGGATTACCTTCTCGAAGGGTCATGGAAATACCATGCTTCGAAAGACGTCGTTCAATTCGAGCTTTACAACTAGCCGCCGGCGACGGCGCGTATAATTTCTACGCTATCTCCATCATCGATCAATTCCAGCGACAGTCGCGATTTTGGAATAACTTTATCGTTGCGCGCGACGGCGATTCCGGACTGCGGAGCACCCAAGACATCCAGCAGTTCTGTAACGCTCAGCGCCTTCTGGAATTCTTGCACTCGGCCGTTTATCGTTGCGCGCATCGGCTGGTTATTCGCTAACGAGCGACGGCTTCCGGTGTCATCAGGACGAGTGCAAATGGGGCTGCCAACGCGTTAGCCCTTCCTTCGATAAGGTCGGCGGTCATCGTTCCTGTCATCGGCGCCAGCAAGATGCCGTTGCGAAAGTGTCCGGTCGCCAGGAAATAACCATCGAGCGAAGTTTTACTGATCACCGGTTTGCCGTGACTGCTCGCGCCTCGTAGCCCCGCCCACGCTTCACTGAGCGTGAATCCTGCCAGCGCCGGAGCGGCGGCAAGTGCCCCACTCAACAACTTGTGCACCGCTCCGGCGGTCACGCGTACGTCAAATCCGCCGCGTTCGACCGTTGCACCGATCAGCAATCTGCCGTCAATGCGAGGAACCATATACACATGCGGCGCCCAAATGGGACGGCGCACGAAGTTTTTGGGGATCGAGAGGGCCAGCATTTGACCTTTCACCGGATACACTTCGGGAATACAAGAAACCGGAACCCCCTCGATGCGAGCCGCCCATGCACCAGCTGCATTCACAACGGTGCCCGCACTTCTGAAGCCGGTTACAGTCCGCACACCCAGGACCCGCCGTGCATCCGCCTCAAGTGCTACCTCGCCACAACCAAGCGATACGGTCACCCCACGCCGCTCGCATGCCGCAAGCAACGCGCGCCCCAGACGGCGGTTATCGACCTGGCCTTCGGTTCTAACCAGCAATGATGCGCATGCATGCGATCCGAGTGCCGGTTCGGCTTGGAGTGTTTCGCGCCGATCGAGCAGCCTATGTTCGACCCCCTGCACCCTCAAATGATGGGCCCGCGCTTCTAAATTGCGCTGCTGACTCTCATCGAAGGCGACGCTGAAAATTCCCTCGGTTTGCAAGTGCGGGTCGATCCCGCTGTCTTCGCGAAGCCGAGCCACAAATTGGGGATAGCGGGCTAAACTTTGCTTGCATAACTCGAGCATTGCTGGATCCGAAATCTCCTCCGTGAACGGCGCGAGCATTCCCGCGCCCGCCCATGAAGCGGCCTTTCCGGCATCACCGCGCTCGATGATGCGGACGGTTGCACCACGCAACGCAAGTTCGTAACCGATCGATAAGCCGCTGAGTCCCGCGCCAATAACGACGACATCGCTCACATCCCGGTGTAGACCGGACCCTCACCGCCTTGCGGCGGCACCCAAGTAATGATCTGGTAAGGATCCATAATGTCGCAGGTTTTGCAGTGCACGCAATTCGAAAAATTAATTTGTAAGCGCCCTTCGACGCTGCCGTCGATCTTCTCGAACATCGGCTCGTACACTTGAGC
>JALYZK010000024.1 GCA_030945705.1 Vulcanimicrobiota bacterium
GCTTGGATGTCCAGCGCTACAATTTACTCCATCCGCAGGCGACGCCCCGCCGCAGCTATGTCGCAAACTGCCTGGCAGATTACAGCGGGCCGGCTATAGCCGCTAGCGATTACATAAAAACCTTCGCCGATCAAATCCGACCGTTTGTCGATCGGCCGTACTATGCTTTGGGTGCCGACGGCTTCGGACGCAGTGACTACCGCCGAAAGCTGCGGCAATTCTTCGAGGTTGACCGGCATTACATCGCCCTGGCAGCACTAAAATCACTTGCCGATGAAGGAACGGTCCCGATGACGATGGTTTCGCAGGCCATCAACAAATACGAAATTGACCCGTCCAAACCTAACCCAATGAGCGTGTAGAAAGGCGTCCTAGAAATGAGCGACCTCATCGACGTTCGCGTCCCGGACATCGGCGATTTCAAAGACATTCCAGTCATTGAAGTGTTGGTTAAGCCTGGCGATGTGGTCGGCAAAGAAGATCCGCTGGTAACGCTGGAGTCTGAGAAGGCTACCATGGATGTTCCCTCGCCCAGCCCAGGCGTCGTGAAAGAGATCAAGCTCAGCGTGGGCGACAAGGTTTCGCAAGGAGCCGCAATTCTCGTCTTGTCGCGCAACGGCGTCCAGAACATCGATGAAGGCTCACAGGTTGATGAAACCTCGCAGGTTATGGAAGGACCCGCAACGGTGGAAGAAACGCCGCCGAAGATCACCGAATTGCGCGTTCCCGATCTCGGTGACTTCAAGGACATCCCGGTTATTGACGTGCTGGTAAAGCCAGGCGAAGAGATTGAACGAGATGCATCGCTCATCACGCTGGAAACAGAGAAGGCGACCTTCGAGGTACCCGCGAGCAGCGGCGGCCGAATTCGCGACGTGAACCTAAAGCCTGGGGACAAAGTATCTAAGGATTCGCTCATCGCAACGGTGCAGACAACGAGCCCATCGCAGGTGGATCCGGTTAGCGCACAGTCCACCGGCGCAAACGCCGCGCAACAGTCCCCGCGGACACAAACAATGGCCGCGCCCGGAATGGGTCCAGGATCGGATCCTGCGACGCATGGTGAGGTCCATGCGAGCCCGTCAATTCGGCGCTTCGCGCGGGACCTCGGCGTTGAGTTGACAACCCTTCGCGGCTCCGGACCGAACAATCGCATTACTCGTGAAGACGTTTGCGGCTTCGTTAAAACCGCGGTGCGCAGTGGATCTGCGCCGCACGCGCCAGGGGCGGCGGTTGCACCGTGGCCCAAAATCGACTTCGCGCAATATGGCCCCGTAGAATACACCGCGCTGTCGCGCATCAAAAAAATCTCCGGACCAATCCTGCACCGCAACTGGCTGGGGATTCCTCATGTCACCAACAACGAGGATGCCGATATAACCGATTTGGAGCCCTTTCGGGAAAAACTAAACGCTCAAAACGCAACTTCCGCCTTCAAGGTTACGATGCTCGCGTTTCTGATCAGAGCCGTCGTGGCAGCGTTGCAAAGGTTCCCCGACTTCAACGCTTCATTGGACGACGATCGGATGGTACGCAAAAAATACTACAACATCGGCTTTGCGGCTGATACGCCGGACGGACTGCTCGTTCCGGTCCTAAAAAACGCTGATAAGAAAGGGATTCTTTCCATAGCGCAGGAGACAGCCGAATTGGCCGCTACAGCCCGGGATGGAAAACTTCCAATAAGCGACATGCAAGGCGGCAGCTTTACGATTTCGAGTCTTGGCGGCATTGGAGGAACCTATTTTACGCCGATCATCAATGCGCCAGAAGTCGCCATTCTGGGCGTCTGCAGAGCACAGCTAAAACCCGTATGGAAAGGTAGCACGTTCGTACCGCGCTTGATGTTACCGCTCTCACTGTCCTACGATCACCGGGTGATCGACGGCGCGGCAGCAGCACGGTTCAACGTGTATCTTGCAAAAGTATTAGCTGACCTGCGCTGGACAATAGTGTAAAGCCCCCCCAAGCAAACCCGGCCTTGCATTTCCCAGGGCATTGTGAGGCGACAATGAATGCCGGGCTCACTTCAAGGAGGATTCTCATGTTTAATAATTTGCAGAACATGCTGCAACAAGTTACGGGCGGCGGTGCCGATTCGGGGGCCGTCGAGCGTGCAGCAACAGACCACGTTTCATCAATGGATTCCGACGAACTGACCGGGCACATGCCGAACGCGGCAGATAATTTGCAGCAAGATGGGCAAGGCGGTCTCGCGCAGCAGCTTTCCGGGATCATTTCTGAGAAGCAAACCGATCCTGCGGGACTCAAAGATGCCGCTGTGAACTTCATAAAAAACAACCCCCAAGTGCTGGCGCACTTCGCGCCACCGTTTGCGCAGGGTCTGCTGGGTAGGTTGGGGGTTTAAACTAGCGTCTAGCCACGCTCGGCGCCTTTTACACCGTGGAGTTACTTCGTTTTACCGGCTTAGAGTGTCAATACGGCGCGCGGATGGTTTTTGCGGGCATCTCAGGCGTCCTCAACGAGGGTGAACGCATCGCGCTCGTCGGGCCAAACGGTGCGGGAAAATCCTCGCTGCTCCGGTTCTTAGCCAACGTCGAGCCCGTTCAAGCCGGCACAGTCGCGCGCGCCAAGGACGTACGGCTCGCATATCTGGCGCAGAGCCTCTCAGACGAGACGGATGCGACCCTTCAAACGCTTGTTGAGCGAGCACTGGCGACCGCGAGCGATGCCGAGTGGGGTCTGCAGAACAAGGCACTCCGGACAATGCTTGCCGCCTTCGGATTTGCTCCGGCCGACTACGCCCGGCCCTTAACTGAGTTTTCCGGCGGTCAGCGCTCGAAGGCAGCGCTTGCACACATACTCATCGACAACCCCGATTATTTGATCCTGGATGAGCCCACGAATCATCTTGACATTGCGACAGTGCGTTGGCTGGAATCGTTCATTGCTGCGGATAAGCGGGCTTACATCATCGTCTCGCACGATCGCTATTTCATCGACCGAGTTGCAACCCGCGTCTGGGAAATCGAAGGCGGCCGATTGCATGCATACAATCGCGGACACCCGGCGTATACGTCGTATGTTTCGCAACGGCAACTTCGACTTGAAGCCGCGGATCGCGCATATCGACAGTTCACCGCCGAGCGAGAGAAACGCCGCGCGACGATCGCAGATTTGCGCGCAACACGAACGTCTTCCGATTACAGCCAAGTACGAAGCCGGGAAAAGCAACTGGCGCGCTATGAAGCGACACGAGAAGTGCCGGTGCCGCAATCTCAAGGTAATCGCATGAATGTTCGCCTGCAGGCATCGCGCCGCGCAAGTACCGGCTTTGCTTTTGAAGTGCTAGCGCTGCGCAAGAAGTACGAACGAACGCTCTTTTCTCACTTGGATCTTAATGTGCAACAGGGAGAGCGGCTTGCGATTGTGGGACCGAACGGCGCCGGCAAGTCAACGCTCTTGCGTATCATCGCGGGAAATCTGGAGCCGGACGGCGGCGCGGTGCGATACAATCCTGCCACCCGAATGGCCTACTATGCCCAGAACGCGCACGATCAGCTTGACGCCCGGCGCAGCGCCGTAGATGCGGTCCTGGGAACGGCAGCGGCGACTCCCGAGGAGGCACGAGCGCTACTTGGGCAGATGCGAATCAGTGGTGATGCGGCGGATAAACCGGTGGGTGACTTTTCGGGAGGCGAGCGGCGGCGCATCATGCTTGCCTGCCTAATGGCCCGAAAGGCCGACGTGCTGCTTCTCGACGAGCCGACAAATGATTTAGATATCGAAAGTCGCGAAGCGCTGGAATCCGTGCTTGAAGAATATCAGGGAGCACTCGTGCTGGTTTCGCACGATCGCTATCTGCTGGCGCGTCTAAGCGACCGTGTTTTGTGGATTGACGAGGGCATGTGCGAGATCTTTGCAGGCGGCTACAACGCGTACGAGTCGTTGCAGCGCAAGCGTCAAGATGCGGGTCCACAGAAGGTTCGCCAAAACGCCCAAAGGACGAAGTCTTCGCGACGTACTCCGCTCAAAATCCGCTCCCAGCTAGAGTCGCAAATCACGCGCATCGAAGGCGAGATCGGCAAGCTCGACCAAAGAAAAGCTGAAATCGAAGCAGCCTTCTTGCAGCCGGATTCCTACGGAGATCGCCCGCGGCTCCACGTCTTGCAGCAGGAGCTGGCCGAAATTAACGCCCTCAGCGAACGAACCGTGGAGTCTTGGGGAACGTTGTTAAAGCAATTGGAGCAGTTAGCGTAGCCAAATAACACCGAGGTGTCATGAATCCTGAACGAACTAACAAGGTGCCGCTTCGCAAGCGTGCCGCGTGGGGCTTTAAAACCGTGCTTATTTTGGGCGCCGTCCTAGCCGTCGCCGGGCCGGTATCATCGTCCGCCGTGACGCAGGCGAAAAAACCGTCTCCGCAGCGGATCCTAGGGC
>JALYZK010000057.1 GCA_030945705.1 Vulcanimicrobiota bacterium
ATGGCGCGTATTGCTGGTATCGATCTTCCCCGCGAGAAACGTATTGAGGTCGCACTTACCTACATCTTCGGCATTGGCTTGGCGACGGCACAGAAATTACTTCTGCGTACCGGCGTCGATCCTAACACGCGCGTGAAAGCACTCTCAGAAGAAGAGGAAAAGCGCTTGCGCGACGCTATCGACGGAATCATCAAGGTTGAAGGCGATTTACGGCGAGAGGTTGCGGGACATGTCAAGCGTCTGGGCGACATTGGCTCTTACCGTGGTTTACGTCACCGGCGCGGTTTGCCCGTGCGTGGGCAGCGTACCAAAACAAACAGCCGCACGCGTAAAGGTCCGAAGAAAACGGTCGGCGTGCGCAAGAAAGCTGTCGCAAAGAAGTAGGATATGCAAAAGAACGGTGTGCTTGTTGATACCGCTTTGCTGGCGTCCCGAACGATTCTTGGAATGAGCATCGGGGCACATGGTGCGCAAAAGTACTTCGGTTGGTTCGATGGGCCCGGCTTGGAAGGCACGGCGCGCGTAATGGATGGCGTGGGCTTTCGGCCACCAGAGCAATTTGCCGCGGCAACCGCCTTGGGCGAAATGAGTTCCGGTACGTTGCTAACCTTGGGAGCTCTGGGACCCATAGGCCCGGCGGTTATGCTCTCCATCATGCTCGTTGCCTCCGAAACGGTTCATAAGAAAAACGGATACTTCGCGCAGGACGGCGGCATTGAACTCAACGTCGTGTATAGCGCGGCGGCGCTACTGCTTGCTAACGTTGGGTACGGCAACTTCTCGGTGGATAAAGTAACCGGTTTTTCTAAGCTTCATAAACCGTGGGTCGCCTGGCTTGCCGTGGCTGGCGGGATCGGTGCCGGCTTGAGCATCCTCTCGCTACGCGCACCTCAAGCGCGAAGCGCCCCCGAAATGGCGTCGTACGGTGCGATGGACAACACTCCGCCCCCACCCGAGGCTGACGCCGGCTAGTCTTACGCCCCCTAGTGATTTACATCGGAACATGCGGGTACTCGTACAAGGATTGGCTCGGCGTATTTTATCCCGAGCGGATACAAGCGCAAGAGATGCTGCCGTATTACGCGCAACATTTCCGAGCTGTCGAAATCGACGCGACATATTACAATGTATTCTCTGCCGCAACATTTTCATCGATGGAGAAGCGGACGCCGCCGGAATTCAAGTTTAGCGCCAAACTACCCGGGACCGTAACGCACTTACCAAAAGAAGCGTCGCTGCGTATTCATGACGATGTTTTCGCGTTTCGCGAAAACATTCAGCCGCTGGTCGAACGCGACAAGTTCGTCTGCGCGCTGATGCAATTTCCCAATTCGTTCAAGCCAGACCTTCGCGCCCAAGAATACATCCGCATGTTGCGCGATTCCCTTGTGGACATCGAACTGGTGGCCGAATTTCGAAATCGTGAATGGCAGCAGCCCTCGACTATTAACTTGTTGAGTGAATTGAGAATCGGCTGGTGTAACGTTGACGGTCCGCAGTTCAAATCGCTAATGCGGCCCGGTGCGGATGTCACGAGCGATTTAGGATACATCCGCTTTCACGGAAGAAACTACGATCAATGGTGGAGCGGTGATAATGTCACACGGTATGACTATCTCTATAGCGCTGAGGAGCTTAAGCCATGGACGGAACGCATCGCCGATGTGGCGCTGGAAACCAAGCAGACTATGGCCTTCTTCAACAATCATCGTCGTGCACAATCTGTCGCGAATGCGGAGATGTTTGATGCAATGCTGCAGGCAAAATTTGGCAAGCGCGCGATCGATGTCTTGGCAAAGCCAAAAAGCGAGAATCCGATAAAAGTAGCTTTTAAAGAGACCACTCTGTTCGACGCCTAGTGTCAGATCGAGTCTATGCAGCTATTACTGCTGGTGGGCGTGTTGACGGCAAGTTCGCCGAGCGATTAGGAACTCGGGTCAAAGCACTTGCGCCAATAGGGCCACAGTCGCTCCTCGAAATAGCGATCGAGGCGCTAAAAGGCGCGGGAGTTGAGGGAATCGCCGTGGTGGGTGGTGCGGAAGTGCGTGCGGTATGCCATACACTGGTAGATCGAATCATCGATGAAAGCCAGGACGGTGTTGAAAACATGCGGCGCGCGCTTAACGCATGGGGCGGTGAGCGCACTCTGTACATGACAAGCGACTTGCCCTTTGTCTGCGCATCTGAAATATTAAGTTTTCAACAATTCAGCAGGCCAGAGGCAATCACGATGCCGGTTGCCGATGAGGAAACCTACGAGCGAGTCTTTCCCGGTGCACCGCCACACATCACCGCCCTAGGCCCGGAGCGGGTTGCAGG
>JALYZK010000062.1 GCA_030945705.1 Vulcanimicrobiota bacterium
GTCATGCTCATCGAATCGGCGGTCGTGCTCATCGAATCGGCGGTCATGCCTGGTTAGATGTGCGTCGATTGCATCAAAGCGAACGCTTACCGCATCGCGAAAATCGAGAAGAGCTTCAAGGACTTGATCGGTCGTCACTTCGCTACCCATCGGCTATCATCGGCATACGATTTTTGCGGAATTGTTTCCTTTTGATTACCGCAGCGCAACTTTTGGGGTTGGTTCAGTTATCGTGGTGACTTTACTGGGGGACTATATGCAGCAGCGAGGATTGGGAAAAGATGGACCCAACGTTTCGGCCATCGGCTTGGGCTGCATGGGCATGTCCGAGTTCTACGGTCAGCGCGATGAAACGGAGTCCATACGAACGATACACCGTGCGCTCGAATTAGGCCTGAATTTTCTCGACACAGCCGATACGTACGGGCCACACACAAACGAAGAGCTGGTTGGCCGTGCTATCGCAGGTAAGCGTGACCGTTTCTTTATCGCCACGAAGTTCGGCATCGTGCGAACGCCTGGTTCGGAAGAACGACAAATCAATGGTCGTCCGGAATACGTGCATCACGCGTGTGATGGTTCGCTCAAACGTTTAGGCACGGACGTTATCGATTTGTACTATCAGCACCGTGTTGACCCCAGTGTGCCAATTGAAGAGACCGTTGGCGCGATGGCATTGCTGGTGGAAGCGGGAAAAGTGCGGCACATTGGACTCTCGGAAGCGAGTGCGCTTCATGTCCGCCGCGCCCACGCCGTCCATCCCATAACCGCATTGCAAAGCGAATACTCATTATGGTCACGGGACCCTGAGGGCGAAATCCTCAACACGGTGCGCGAACTCGGCATTGCGTTTGTCGCTTATAGCCCCTTAGGCCGAGGGTTCTTGTCAGGTGAAATCCGGTCGCCGGAAGATTTAGCACCTGACGATTTCCGGCGCAGCAATCCTCGATTCTCGAGCGAGAATTTCGCGAAGAATCTCCAGCTCGTTGATCGAGTTAAAGCGATTGCCGCGCAAAAAGGCGTCACTCCCGCGCAACTCGCGCTCGCGTGGGTCCTAGCTCAGGGGGAAGATATCATTCCAATCCCGGGGACGAAGCGCACTAAATATCTTCAACAGAATATTGCCGCGGTGGACATTACGTTGACAAACGATGATCTACTTCAAATAGAAGATGCCTTTCCCCGAGGAAGCGTAGCCGGTGAACGTTATAGCGACATGCGCTTTGTCAACCGTTAGCCGCGTCCAGTCAGCCTGGCGGGCGCGACCAAAAGAAACCGATTGAGTTTACACATCGATGGAAGTCGTTAGGGTAGCTGCGACCGCGCGAGGAGAGAGTGATGAGAGAGTTGATCCTGACGATGTCTATGTCGCTCGACGGCTTTGTCGGCGGCCCTGAGGGCGAAGTCAAATGGATGTTCGGCGGTGACCAAGAGGCCAAGGCCTGGAAACTGCAGACCGTATCGAACGCCAGCCTGCACATCATGGGCAGCCGCACCTTCGAGGACATGGCCGCCTTTTGGCCGACCTCCGCTGACGTTTTCGCGCCGCCGATGAACCAGATCCCCAAGGCCGTCTTCTCAAAACAGGGGCCGGCTGTCCTGAAGGCGGCTGCAACGACCGAGGGGCTCAAAGACGCCCAGGACAGCGCGGGAAACACTCAATTGGGACGGCTGCAACCCGGCGCGGAAAGTTGGGGTGAGGCCTATGTGGCCAGCGGCGACCTGCCCGAGGAAATCACCAAGCTGAAGACCCGGGAGGGCAAGCCAATCATCGCCCACGGCGGCGCCAACTTAGCGCGCAGTCTCATCGCCCAGGAACTGGTCGACCAATACGCCCTGCTGGTGCATCCGGTGGCGCTCGGCAAGGGCTTGCCGATCTTCTCTGACGTCGCCCCGCTAAGGCGCCTCAAACTGATCAGCTCAACAGCCTTTCCGGGGGGCTCGGTCGCGCAGATTTATCGGCCGGCATGACCACCTCTGAAAAATGCGTGCGTTCGTCCCTCCAAGAAGTGCAACCGTGGACTCCGTCAAGATCAATCAGCCAGATCTCGCTCGTCTGCGTGCCGACGCGCGAACAGGGCCACGTCATCATACCAGCGCTTTCCCCAAGCAGCCGATAGATCACCGGCAGTTGAGCATCGCATTCCAGCGTTTCGGTGTGCCGTATGGCTGACGTTGGATACTTCGCTTAGGTGTTAAGCGGGTTAGACCGCGTCCCGTAAGGGGCCGATTTCAGGACCGGAATGAGGCGCCTGGGTAACACCCGTATCTATCGAGCGACGCGCAATGTGCTCGCGCTTATGGCCTGTTCGGAGGTGCGGAACATCGGGAAGTTTGTTTTTGGAATGATGCAGTCGCTCGACGGCTACGTCGCCGGCGTAGATGGGTAGCTGGAGCCGCCGCTTCACTCGCCGCCCGGGAT
>JALYZK010000065.1 GCA_030945705.1 Vulcanimicrobiota bacterium
GGATTGGCCCTCTCAACGCATCCCATCAGCATTCTGCTCGTCTTCGGTGTCGTGCTATTTTTGCTGGTGCGACGACACAAGTTTTCGGGGGCCTTGCTCGTACTTTGCCTGTTCGCGTTGCTTAGTGGCGTGTCGCTCTACGCGTATCTTCCCGTCCGCAGTCACCAAGTATACGCAGCAGGGGCGGATCGCACGCTATTACTCGGAATTCCGCCTGGCCGGCCGTTTTGGGATTACGATCATCCCGCGAGCAGAAGTGGCTTCCTCAAACTCGTAACGGGTAGCGATTTCGATGTTGGTGAGGGCATCGGCGCAATATTCACGCCCCAGACGTATTTTTCGAAGGGAGGCACGTACGCGCTTGCCTTCTGGAACGAATTTGGAGTCCTCGGGGTTTTATTGTTCGTCGCTGGTGCGGCCATAACAACACGACGAGATCCGCCATTAGCAGTGGGATTATTCCTCTGCGGGTTTGTAGCCGTACCCTTTGCGCTGGGATTTCACGCTGAAGCGGATATAGGGCGCTATTTTTTGCCGTCCTTCGTGGTGAGCGCGGTCCTAATCGGAATCGGTGCAGCGGAGATCGGCCGCCTGCGCGGCACAACGAACGGGTCGCCGATTTTTGCAGCGTTACGCAAGTCGGCTGTGCCACTCTTTGTTGCGGTGGCGGCTCTGGCCCAATTATCCGCGCACCGCAGCATTTTCCAACAGCGGGAGGAAGGCGGCGCTACCGCATTCCTGGCCTCGGTTAAGCGGTTTACGCCGCCCAATGCGATACTTGTCTCTCCATGGCTATATGCGACGCCGCTCGCCTATGGCATCTACGTTGATCATACCCTGGACGATCGCATTGTGGAAACCGCTTGGCTGAGCGAAGACGTCAGCATGATACCTCGTTGGATG
This sequence comes from Vulcanimicrobiota bacterium, assembly GCA_030945705.1. Lineage (GTDB taxonomy): Bacteria > Vulcanimicrobiota > Vulcanimicrobiia > Vulcanimicrobiales > Vulcanimicrobiaceae > JALYZK01. The sequence goes on from JALYZK010000065.1 coordinate 904, forward strand.
AAAGAGCGCCCGGTAATTGTCGTGGGGGCCCAGTCAGCAACGGTGCCCGGCGTGGAATTGCGGGAAATCGCGGGAAGCGATCCAGCATTATACCGGCTTGTGGGTCGCCGGAGGAAATGAGGCGCTCAATTTACGCCGGAGCCGGGGCCTTTTTGGTAGCGTTGATTGCTTCGCATTCACGCTCGACACCATACAACAACTTCGTGCTTCTAGCGGACGCCTTCTCACACGGACATGTGGCGATCAACTGGTTCGATGACGCTATCGACGCCTTACCGTACCGCGGGCAATACTACGTCATTGAAGCTCCTCTTCCGGCCGTGCTGTTGTTGCCGTTCGTGAAGTTTTTTGGCACGAGCGTCAACCAAACACTTCTGGCCGTCGTTCTGACCGCGGTTGCCATCGGTGCTGCTTGGGAGTTGTGCGAGCGTTTAGGCGTATCCGTGCGCGCCAACGCATGGCTTTGTGCTTTTCTGCTGGCCGGCACCGACTTACTGTGGTGCGGGATGCTCGGCGATGTCTGGTTCGTTGCACATGTAAGTTCGGTGTGCTTCACGTTGCTTGCGCTCGTTGAAATCACTGGACATCGACGTGGATGGCTGGTTGCACTTTGGGCGATCTGTGCCTTCGAATCGCGCTTTAGTACGATTTGTGCGCTTCCCGTGTATGCATATCTGCTCACAGCGAGCACCGAAGACGGCAAGGGTTGCGCGACTGCAAGGCGTCGTCTTCTTTCGTTCGTACTCACATTGATGCCGGCGGCGATACTTTGGGTTGCCTACAACGAAGTGCGCTGGGGCACGATTACCGACCTAGGTTACACGGCATGGTACCACCAGGATCAAGTCGGACAGCCTTCGGGCTCACCCTTTCGACTAGAAAACCTGCCCTATCAATTGCAGTCGTTCTTCATGCAATTGCCCGAATGGCTCGGAACGTATCCTTGGGTGTCTCCGCCGATAACGGGCATTGCACTCACCTGGACAAGTCCGGCATTGATTCTGTCGATTTCGGCGCGACGACCTCGCCGTTTGGTTCTTGCTATGTGGGTTGCGACTATCTTGGTGGCGGCGCCATCATTCTTGTATTACGTCAATGGCTTTGCCCAATTTGGAATGCGCCATGCCTTGGACTTTGAGCCCTTTTTATTCGCATTGATGGCGATGGGGGTACGAAACACGCTGCCGATATGGGGGAAGGCTCTCATCGCGTATTCTGTCACTGTCGGTCTCTGGGGTGTGTGGTTTTGGAACTCCTTTCTAAGGACGTCGTTCTGATGATTCTCATGCAGAGAGCGATGCTCGTATTGTCATGCTGAAGCTCTGCAAACATTGCGTTGATACCATCTTCGAAAAGCTCAGGTGACACTGTACAAAATACTGCATTACGTTGCAGCGGCGGCGTTGTTCAGCTTTATGGCCGGCGCAGGGGTAGCCAGACCCTCGTAAGCAGATCTGATTTCGGGGGCGCAATAGGCCGGTGGGGCGCATCGTGTACCGGCGCAAACGTACGCAACGGGTGTTTTCTCTGCAGAAAGTCCCGAGTGCTGTAATGCTTGCAAATCTTCAGGGTGGAACGTACGCACCACTTTTAGTGGATCGGATAAATTCAAAGATGCATCTCGAAGATCGATCAGCTCGTCGATTTCTCCAATGAGCATGACGGTGGAGGGCGTCGAAAGATAGCGGCGCAGTGCGCGCACGTATGTGGCAGCGAACGACCCGGCCTTGCCATAAGTCCGGATGAAGACCAGCAAAGTTTCCTCAGCACGTTCGCGGTAACGGTTTTCGTGAAGCATGTCAGCTAAGCGCAGCAACGAGTCCGCCATTTGTCCATTATCATTGAGTGGACGATCTTGCAACTTCAGGTTGCCCAGCGCTTCCGCCAAATTGGCGTGATCGTAATACCCGCCCTCCGGCGCGGCGAGGTTTTTCTCTACTGCTTCCGCCAAAGTTTGAGCTCGCGCCAAAAAACGTGTGTGCCCCGTATACTCGTGCGCATCGAGCAAGGCCCGTAGGTAGGCGGCTTGGTCGGTGAGCAAACCGCTCACCTGCGGCGCTCGCCCCGGCTCTAGATAGTGATAGAGTAGTCCGTTTGCATCGAGTAGCTGCGCGTGAAGAGTGTCGAGCGTTTCCGTTGCTTCTTTAGTGATCACTTGGTCCGCCAGCACATCGCCTGCCGCAAAGAGAGCAGCGGCGAGAGACGCCGTCCAATTTGAATAGGACGTGCGGTCTACATAGGGCGGCTGGCGCCTTTTGCGCTCTTCGAGCGGCAATGCAAAATAGCTTTCATCAGCGTCTTGACTCCCGGCAAACAATCCCGTCTGCGGATCGCGTAGCGTGGTGCGGATATACCTTATCGCCGAAACAAGCGCAGCACGAAAATCCACGGTATTTGAGACTTTATATAAGCCGCAGAGGACACGCAATAACCCACCATGATCCTCCGTCATTTTTTCAAAGTGGGGAATCGACCAATCACGGGTTGTTGAATAGCGGAAGAACCCACCCTCGACGTGATCGTACGTCCCGCCGCGGGACATGGCCAGCATCGTTTTTGCGACCATATCATAGAGGCGCTGTTCCTTTGTCACTCTATACTCGAGGAGTAAAAGTTCGAGCGCATCTGTTTGCGGAAACTTTGGCTCCACGCCGAAGCCACCGTACTCCCCGTCGTAGCTGTCGCTGATCTCCTCCAGGATGCGAGCGATCATACCCGGGCGTAACGCCTCTCCGCTAACCCGATCGGAAGCAGGCCGCGTCGCAGGTTGCTTTAACCGCTCGCGGATCTGCGTTGTGTTTTCGCGGTAGAACGCCTGGACATTCTGCAGCGTGCGCAGCATATCGCGAGGCGGCAAATAGGTAGCTCCCGTCAAGGTTGAGCCGTCGGGCGCAAGCAAGGCCGTGGTGGGCCAACCGCCCATGTTATAACGGGCGTTGATGTCCGGACGCCGGTCGTTATCCACCCGAATCGGTATAAAATGTTGGTTGATGTAGGAGATTACATCGGAATCAGAATAGCTGGTCTCGTCCATGACGTGACACCAATGGCACCAGACGGCTGAGATCGAAAGCAAAATGGGCTTGTCGCTTGTTTCCGCTTCGGCAAAAGCCTCTTGCGACCAGGTGCGCCAAGCAATGTCGCCGGCCAGATTTGGTCTTGGTGAAAAATGGAACGCTTCCCTTACCATCATTCGTCTTCTCCAGTCGAGCCCCGAACAAACGAAGCCCCATATAGGATTGCAAAAACCGTGAATATGGCCAAGAGTGGCAGCGTTGGAAGTACTGCCCGTATCGTACCAGCCAGGAATAAGAGCGCAAAAATTCCGCTGAACAACGCGAAGCGGCGGTGAGATCTCGCGGTCATTCCATAGCCGGCCTCCTCGTAGAAGGAGCCGCCAGAGGCGCGAGCACGTCGTGCTGCTATGACCATGCACAAGCTCGAAAAAGCAAACCCGATCCAATCCCACACAAGCTGGGGCGTTCGACGCTGCGGGCCGGTTTGCGCCTCCTGGTTATGGGTATAGTATACATTGGCTTACTTGCTAAGGAGGACTCCGAAATGAATGAGCGTGAGGTAGTCGTACGCGACAATAACGGTTCAGTGGCGACCTTTGGTATCATCGCCGTGATCGTTATCGCAGCCCTGATCGCACTCTTTGTATGGCGTCCCTGGACTTCGGACACCACTAATAGTACAACCAAAACGACCATCAACACGCCGGCGGACACGAGCGGTGGTAATACAAGTGGATCGTCTCAAACCACCACGACCACCAAAAAGTAAATGGAAGCAAGAGAGCCAGGTTTCCGGCTCTCTGCCATTTGCGGCTGGCGCGGCGCTCGGGGGCTAATGGCGCTAGCGTTTAGCGTTAGCAAGCCTGGGTAGAAAATTAACTATGCCGCGGTCAAATTGTGCGAAGGCCGCAATTAGGAGCGATAACCATGGCGGGAATTTTGTGGGCAGTCATCGTCGTCCTCGCTGTTCTTTGGTTGCTTGGTTTCTTGTTTCATATTGGAGGAAGCATTATTCATCTAGTCCTCGTCGTCGCGCTTGTGCTCTTAGTTTACAATCTGTTGACGGGGCGGGGAGCCAAAGTATAGCCTTGCTAGAACGGACGCGCCGGGGTGTAAACCCCGGGCGCGTGCGCTTGCGCATTGTACGTCCCGGTAAAATGGCCACCAAATCTTCCCGCGTGCGTGAACGCGGCTCCCTTGAAAAATATGTCGAGAAGCGAAACTTCACGCAAACACCGGAGCCGAAGGGCTCAAGAGTTTCCACTGCTAAGCAGTTGCGTTTTGTCATTCAAAAGCACCGTGCGACGCGCTTGCATTATGATTTCCGGCTGGAAGCCGACGGCGTCCTGAAATCCTGGGCCGTACCTAAAGGCCCGTCGCTGCAGCCCGGCGAGCGCCGATTGGCGATGCACGTTGAAGATCATCCGCTCGATTACCGTGACTTTGAAGGGATCATACCGAAGGGAAATTACGGTGCCGGAGAAGTCATCGTTTGGGATAACGGAACCTATACACTGGCCGAAGGCACCGATCCCTCGAGTGAGATTGGTAACGGCAAGATAAAATTCGTTTTGAGCGGCCATAAAATGCGTGGTGAATTCACGCTGGTAAAAATTCGTGGGCGTGATGCCGATGGGGATCCCTGGTTGCTCATCAAGGATAAAGACGAGTTTGTCGATCCGGGTTATGAAATCGAGAAAGATGACAAATCTATCAAGAGCGGACGAACGCTCAAAGAGATCGCCAAGGATCGCGACGCTCGCAACTGGATATCTAACCGGGCTGCAACGACCGGCGGACTTGCGGCAGTCTCAAAAAAAAAAGTAAAGCCGGCCACGCTCCCGTCCACTGTCAAGCCAATGCTTGCGACATTGGTCAATAAGCCTTTTGATGATCCTAACTGGCTTTTCGAAATAAAGTGGGACGGCTATCGTGCGATCGCTCGCGTCGAGGACGACGGGGCGCTGTCGCTCACTTCGCGCAACGGCCTCGATTTTTTGGCGCAATTTCCCGAACTTGCCGATATAGGCAGTGCTTTCAAAAGCCTGCCGATCCTTATCGATGGGGAGATTGTAAGCCTCGATGAGCGGGGGCGTTCTTCATTCCAGCGCTTGCAAGGAAGTTTCAACCGCCACCAGCCGAGCCGAAGAAGTGCCGATAACCGCTATCCTTTGACCTTTGTTGCTTTCGATTTGCTGTATGCCGACGGCAAGGACCTGCGCAAAACGCCGCTTGAAGAACGAAAGCAACGTCTAGCGGCGCTAATCGGTGAGCATTCCGCGGTGTTGTATTCCAAGCACGTGCCCGAGCAGGGTATTGCGCTGTACGAGCAGGCCCAGGCGCAGCAACTCGAAGGCATCGTGGGAAAGAAACGTGATTCGCTGTATGTGGAGCGGCGCAGTCGCGACTGGGTAAAAATTAAAGCGCAGTTCGTGCAAGAGTGCGTGATCGGCGGATACACCGAACCCCGAGGGAGCCGAAAAGGCTTCGGTGCCTTATTGCTAGGTCTCTATGTTCGAGGAGAGTTACATTACGCGGGACACGTTGGTACTGGCTTCGACACCAAGAAACTCGATTCGATTTATAAACAATTACGGGTGCTAGCAGCTGACAAGTCGCCGTTTGCCGCCGGGATAAAGACCAATACGCCCAGCCATTGGGTAAAGCCACAATTGGTGGCGCAAGTGCGATTCACCGAGTGGACCCGCGATGGTTCGATGCGCCACCCCGCTTTTTTGGGTTTACGCGCCGATAAAAACCCGGAGTCGTGCGTGCGCGAACTCGCCGCAAATGCCGACGAGATTGCGTAATTTTGGCAATAAGAAAGGCGGCGGTGATCGTGAACGGCCGCAAACTCACGATTTCAAATTTCGATAAGATTTTGTGGCCGCAAGACGGTATTACCAAAGGCGATCTCATCACCTATTACCGCACGGTTTCACCGTATCTGATTCCGCATTTAAAAGACCGGCCCCTCACTCTGCAACGGTACCCCAACGGCATCGAGGCTCCGTCATTTTTCGAAAAACAGGCCCCGCGTGGCGTTCCTGATTGGGTGACGACCCTGGCGGTACCGTCGCATGCCCAAAAAAGATCGAATATCGATTATATTGTTTGCAATGATGAAGCCACGCTGGTGTATTGCGCCAACCTAGCTTCCATCGTCTTGCACGTGTGGACATCCCGGATGGAGAGCCTGGAGAATCCGGACTACATTCTCTTTGATCTCGATCCGTGGGAAGGGTGCAGTTTGAAAACTCTGGCTAACGTTGCGTTGGCATTTCGAGATCTGTTTTTAGAAATCGGAGTAGCCACGCTCGTTAAGACATCAGGTGGGACGGGCCTCCATGTCGTCGTTCCGCTCGAACCGGTTTACGACTACGAGCCAATCAAGCAGTTCGCCGAAATTGCGGCTAGGCGCATTGCGGCGCGGCATCCAAAGGAAACCACGCTTGAGCGCATGACCGCCCGCCGCAATAAAGGGACGGTCTACCTCGATTACGTTCAGGTGGGGCGAGGCAAGACCCTGGTCCCGCCATTCGCAGTGCGGGCGCGCAATAGCGCCCCGGTTTCCATGCCGTTGGATTGGTCCGAAGTCGAAGAGTTCTCGCGCAAACGAACGAAAGAGCCCCACAGCGAGTTCGAGCATTGGACGATGAAGAACGCACCGAAGCGACTGGAACGCGAGGGTGATCTTTGGGGCGGCAAGTTTTGGCGGGAACAGCGCCTTGAGCCCGCGCTCAAAAAAGCGCGCACACTATGGGGGGTCTAACAAAACATGGCACACGCGATATGGAGTGGAGCAATCAATTTCGGCCTAGTCACGATTCCCGTGAAGCTCTTCACCGCGGTTCGAGCGAACGAGCTGTCATTCAACATGCTTCATGAAAAAGACGAAGGTCGTATCAAGTACGAGCGCACGTGCAGCGTCTGCAATACGAATGTGCCATGGGAAGAAATCGTCAAGGGTTACGAGTATGAAAAAGGCCAATACGTAATTCTTAAGGATGAAGACTTCAAGAGCGTCAACGTGGAGGCAACCCAGTCGGTCGATATCGTAGAGTTCGTCGAACTAACACAAATCAATCCCATGTTTTTCGACAAGCCGTACTACCTCGAACCTGAGAAGAAAGGTCGCCATGCGTACGCCCTGCTGCGCGAGGCCTTAAATGACGCCGGTAAAGTGGGAGTCGCCCGGGTCGTTATTCGGTCTAAAGAACATTTAGCCGCAATTAAGCCGATCGGTGACGCACTCGTTCTGGAACTCATGCATTGGGCCGAAGAAATCGTAGAAGCGGACTCACTTGATTTTCCCGCGGCGGAAAAAATGCCGCCCGGTGAAATGAAAGTTGCCAAGTTGCTTATCGACACAATGTCAAGCGAAAAATTCGAGCCCGAGGCATTTAAGAACAAATACCACGAAGAGTTGCTCGCGATGATCGAAGCACGCGCGGCCGGTAAAGAAGTGCCGAAAGCAAAAACCAAGGCACCCCCTCGTTCTAGCGTGGTAAACCTTATGGATGTGCTGCAGCAGAGTTTAGAAGAAACGAAGAAGCATCGGACTGCTAAAACGGCGAGTGCCGATAATGCAGCGGCCGGCAAGCGCCGCAAGCGAAAGGCCGCTTAGATTTCGGTTTCGAGGGTGCGCGATTCCCTTCGCGCCGCCAGCATTCCCAGAATCAGTGCAATAAATGTGAAAGCAAACGATACCAAGCTGGAATAGGGTGAACCGAAGCGCTGCAACATTCCGGTGGATAGTGGGGGCGTTGTTACTCCGGACAAATTGTCGAGCGAAGATGCAACGCCTAAGATGCTACCGCGCGCATTGCTAGGTGCAGCGTTGCTGATTAGCGAGGTAATGCCTGGGTTGGCGAGAGCCATACCGAAGGCAAAAAGGACGAACACCACAACCAGCGTTGCCCACGTGTGTGCGAATGGTACTAGAGCGAACGACGCGACGCTGGAAGCAATCCCTATATTCGACATTCCGCGGTCGCCGAAACGCTCGGACATCGGACCGACGATGCTGAATTGCAGGATGACGCTAAGCACGCCCCAGCCGGAAAAAAATAACATCGTCCTGCTCAAGTCGAATCCAAACTGTGCATTGAGATACAGCGAGAGCACCGCAAACCAAGCGTATAAACCCATCGAAAGCGCCAACTTCTGCCAAAGAATGGGCGCGATGCTCGGGTCCGTTAAGCTGCGACCGATGTCTTTTAAGGTTGCGATTTGTTCTTCGGCATTTTTGCTTCGAGATTCAGGTAGCATGATAATGGTGACGATCAAAGTGACAAATTGCAAGGCCGCCGCTCCCAAAAAAGGTGCCGGGTATCCGCCATAACGCAACAACCCGTATCCGATAAGCGGGCCGAAGATAAAGCCGGCGCTAAATGCGCCGCCGATGTAGCCAAAAGCGCGCGAGCGCTTTCCGGGCTCCACCAGGTCGGAAACATATGCTTGGGTCACGCTGATGTTGCCCCCGGAAACTCCTTCGATAACGCGCGCAATAAATACCAAGGCAATGGTATGCGAGAAAGCCAGTAGTGCCCAACCCAGGGTCGCACCGATCTGACTGATAATGAGGACACTTTTGCGGCCAATGCGATCACTGACGTTACCCCACAACGGGCCGGCTATTAACTGACACGCCGCAAACGTAGAAAACAAAACGCCGATCGTTAGCGGCGACGCGTGAAGATGTTGGGCAAAGTACGGCAACACCGGAATCAAAATGCTGAATCCCATGATGTCGATGAATGTTATCCCCAAGATCGGAATCAAACGCCGCATTTAAGGTAGTCTTACGCGGCTTCTGCTTCAATCGGCAAGACGATGGTCTCAATTCGTTGCCACTTCCGCAGGGCGATCACCTTATAGCTGCGTGATAAATCGATCATCGTCATGTAGCGGTGCAAATCGTCAATTCCCCCAAGCGGTTTGTCATCAAATGAGAGTATGAGATCCCCCTCTTGCAGTTTGGAAACGGCTGCGGGACTCCCAGGCTCCACCGAAACAACTAAGACGCCAGTACGCTGCGAAACATTATGTCGGCGAGCCAAGTTCACTGGGAGCTCCACGTCTTGCCCCGCGACTCCCAGATATCCATGGCGTACTTTACCGTCACGAATCAACAAACCCGCAATGAATTTGGCAGTGTTCATGGCGATGGCAAAACAAATGCCTTGCCCTGGGAAAACCGCTGTGTTGACGCCAACGACCGCTCCATTCGCACTTACGAGCGGACCGCCGGAGTTACCGGGGTTCAGCGCCGCGTCCGTTTGAACGATGTTGTCCATGAGCCGGCCGGATTGTGAGCGCAACGTTCGTCCAAGAGCACTGACGACGCCGGCGGTAACGGTGTATTGCAGGCCGTACGGATTGCCAACTGCTACCACGAGTTGACCGGGACGAAGCGCTTGGGAATCACCGAGCAGCGCGGGTTGAAGCCCTAAAGCGTCTACCCGGATTACTGCCAAATCGGCATGGGGATCTTCCCCGATGAGCGTAGCCGAGTATTCGCGCCCGTCTAACAATGAAACGGATAGGCGGCGAGCCCCATGTACGACATGACTGTTCGTGAGAATAAACCCGTCGGGGGTGAAAATAAATCCGGAACCGTTAGCGCTGCTTTGCCTGCGTGCTTCGATGTTTACGACCGAGGGACTGACTCGCTGCGCCGCATGCATGACTGCTTGTGAGTACGCATCAACCGGGCTGTCTTCCGGCACATCGGCTACCAACCGTAAACCAACATTCATTGCAACACCATTGACCTGTGCTGCCCTCTAACCAATCGCTCGCGTGGAAGGTTGCACCGGTGCAGCGCGGAATCGCGTCCTTGCTCTTGCCCTGGTGGCGGAATTGGTAGACGCGCTGGTTTCAGGTATCAGTGGCCGCAAGGCCGTAGGGGTTCAAGTCCCTTCCAGGGCACCAAAATTCAATAATCCAGTAATAGTTCAGCTGACTCATCACACTTTGGTAGAGCAAGACGACCGAATCTTATTGCGTCTTACCCCAGCCCTTGACGGCCTCACCGCCAAATATCCCTTCATTGACTTCCGCCGAAAAGATGTCGTAAGGGAACGCGGGGTCCAGCGCACTGCTGTCATCCAGCACTCGGAGATGCACCGGCGCCAGGCAGATGTCCAGAGCGGCAAGATTGTCGCGCAACTGTTCAAGCTTGCTGGCGCCTATAATGAGCGAAGTAGCGCCTGGCTTTGCGGCTACCCACGCGAGGGCTATCTGCGCAGGCGGGCGTCCGAGTTCGGCGGCGACGGCGCGAAGAGCGTCCAGCACGCGCCAGTTGCGCTCGGTGAACATCCGATTCCCAAAAGAATTGCTTGCGCTGAGCCTCCCTTGGCTCACGAGTCCCTCCCTGTTGCGCTCGTATTTACCAGTAAGAAATCCGCCGGCGAGTGGGCTCCACAAACAGATGCCGAGGCCACACTCGCGGGCGGCCGGAAGGTGCTCGCGCTCGATACTTCGCTCGACCAGAGAGTACTGCAGCTGCAGAGCGATGGGTCCGGGAATGGCATGCGCCGCGGCCAATGTTGCCGCCTTGACAGCGTACCAGGCGGGCACATTCGAGAATCCGAAATAACGGATCTTTCCGGCGCGGACGAGATCCCCAAGAGACTGCAGCACTTCCTCTACAGGTGTGACGAGATCCCAAGCGTGCATCCAGTAAAGGTCAACAAATCCGGTGCGCAGACGGCGGAGTGAGCCTTCCAGCGCACGATACATGTTTTTCCGGCCGTTACCGCCTGCGTTGGGGTTGCCATCTTCGGCATTAAAGGTAAACTTTGTGGCGAGCACCAGCTTATCGCGCAGGGTGCGATCGGCCACGTATCGACCAACTAACTCTTCACTACGACCGTCCGCGTAGACGTCGGCCATGTCGATGAAATTGCCGCCTGAATCGACGTAAGCCTCGAACAAGGTCTCTGCAATTTCCTCGGACGCACCCCAATTTGTGGTGCCGAACGTCATGGTGCCGAGGGATAGCCGACTGACAACTAAGCCCGAATGACCGAGGCTTCGGAACGAGATGTCGCGTGCGGTATTGGAGTGTCCGGCGCTAGTCATGTAGGTGACTTTGCAAGTTGTTTGGCTCGCGCTAGATTCAACAACCACGACGCGTACGTATTCATGTTCGTTTCTGCTGCCAATCCTCGAGCCACCGCACGGCAATGCGGTGCAGCGGCGCGGCATCGAAGGCGTACGATTCTACGGCTCCTACCGTGCCGCGGCGACCGTAGCCAGCATCGAGCGCAGCGCGGGCAATTTGCTCGAAATGGTCGTCCGGCATTCCGTTAACGACCGGATCGGACGTGTCGAATTCTTCGACTTCGACCCAGTGCGGTGCGCCGTTAACAAGCAGTTTGCGGCGATAGCGTCGCATGCGCTTGCCAGTAAGATGCGCGACATGCTCAGCATGATGCAGGAACGTGATCGTGTCGAGTGGTGCACCCAGCATTAACACCTTCGCGCCGACCGCGACCAGTTTCGCGTACGGAGATCCCTCGCCGTAGCCGTAGGAGAGCGCGTGATCGGCGCAAAGCCATACGGCGCGCGCACCGATAGCGGCGATACCAGCGTCAGGGTTGTCGCTGCGGACAGCACCGGGCCAAGTACGCACGACCTCCGATAGGATGCCATTCGCGCGTACCGCGCGTGCGATGCGCTTGTCGAATATCGGAATCTCGTCGGCGAGCGCCGGATCGATAAAGGCGGGTTCAAATCCGCATTCCCAGTCGACGTAGGCGAGCAGTGTCCCCTGGTCGCCGAGGGCATCGAGCAGCGCTTGTGCGAGGGTCGTGACGCCCCCAAGAACTGGCCCGACCCTGCGCATACTCGCGTGTACCATGACGACGTCGCCGTGCGCGATCCCCAGGCTGCGGAAATCAGACAGCAGGCTCGCTCGAGTTGCATGCGGTGTGTCGGCCATGTGTCCAGTGTTCCCAGATGGCGTAAATGACAAAACGAATCGTATTCCAATACCGAAATCTTGGGAAGGCCAAACCAACACCCATGCCTTTGAGCTCGTGAAGCTCTCAAGTGTTTCGCCCGTTGTTGATGACGCTTTAGGAGCCGAGCGAGCTGATCCTTCGAGTTTGACGACCGCCGATTCGGGGTAGCGGGTTAGACTGTATGGCAAAGCGCGCATTATTATTAATCAATACGAATTCCCGTCGCGGTCACGAGCGTCATGACGAAATTGTTGGCCGCTTGCGAGAACGGAACTTCGAACTCGTCGAGAAAGACGCGCCGGATGCCAAGGCCGCAAGACATCTGATGCTCTCGGAGCGTCAGAATGTTGACAGCGTTATCGTTGGCGGTGGAGACGGGACCCTCATATCGATGATGGACGGTTTGATCGAAAGCAAATTACCCATGGGAATAATACCGCTGGGCACTTTCAACGACCTCGCCAAGACACTTGAGGTGCCGGCGAATATCGAACAGGCGTGTGATATAATCGCCGGCGGTCTTCCGCTGCGTATCGATGTAGGTTGGGTCAATGGCAAACATTTCATCAACGAGGCAAGTGTGGGCATCAGTACCCACATTGCGCGCAGGCAAACCACGGAAGTCAAGCGCCGTTTCGGCTTTTTGGGCATCTTAGCGACAACGCTTCAAACCATACGCTACAGCAGGCCGTTTCACGCTCAGATTGAGTACGACGGGAAACAGGAAGGATTTCGTACGGTCCAATTAACCGTAGCCAACAGCCATCATTTCGGGGGTTTCATTACAAATAAGAGCGCGGCCATCGACGACGGCGCTCTTGACTTGTACAGTCTTGAGTTCAGACATTGGCGAGAAGTCATTCCAATGCTCGGAAAATTGATAAAAAAGGAAGTATCCGATGCCCGAGGTGTTCGCAGTCGACGTTCCACGCAGTTCATGGTTCGCACCACGCGACCGCAGAGCGTTTTTGCAGATGGAGAACCGGCCACGCGAACACCGGCGACGTTCAAAGTCTTGCCC
>JALYZK010000103.1 GCA_030945705.1 Vulcanimicrobiota bacterium
CCGGATCCCGATCCAACCACCCTGATCGCGTGCTCGCAAGTCTCACCGAAAGGACGAAACTTCTTGGCATACTGCAATCCGCGGATCGATCGGCTCCTGGACGACGCAGCCCGCCACTACGATCGCACACGCAGGCGCAAAGATCTGATCGAGACTCAAGAAATCCTGGGAAAAGACGAGCCCTTCGTTGTTCTAACACAGCGCACGGACCATCTGACGTACAACGACAACTTTTCAGGCATCAACCCCGGTCCGTCAATGATTTTTTGGAATCCCCAGTCCATTTCTAATTAGGGTAACCGGGCGTCGTAATGCCTTAAGGCACACCAGCGCAAGTAATGCGCAGCCGCACAGCGACAAGGAGCGAAGCGCTGCCCAAAAAATATCTGCTCGAATAAGTTCGGAGCGCGCCAGCTCCTCATGCCACGTCCCTGCCGCGCCAAGGTTTGCCACATCAGGTGGAAGAGCACGCATCGCATCGGGCCAAACCGGCGCCGGGTGATGTGCGGCTATCGTGCCGCATATGAGAATCACCGGAAAAACGAGCAGCGGGAAAAGTTGCAACCGCACGACTCTCCACGTGTGTTGGTCATCGGTCGTCCGCTTAGTGATAGCCAGTGCGCAGATTGCGGCCAAGGCAAGTAAACACGTTTGAAGGGTTCCACTGGGGCGTTGCGCGATTCCAAGCCAGTCTATGGCTACCAGCAACACTCCGACCGAAGCGATCGCTCGCAGCGAGCCTGCGGTGGTGAGTGCGCACGCGGCGGCGGGAAAAAACACGACCAGTAGGTCGTGCTCGTGAAAAAAAGGAACCAAAAATGGTAGCAGCGTGCAGGTCAGGGCTAATTTGGCATTCGCGGCGTACGCGCGGCACGTCAGGATATATAGCCATAGGGCCATAGCGCCGGTTGATACGACCAGGCCGACCGCCGATGCGAAAATTTCCGGCAGACCGAAACCGTACGCGATCGCGGTGGGAGTCAACTGAATGACGGCATAGCGTTCGGCGTTCGCATGATCGCCCAGGATAGAGAAGTAATGCACAAAACCGCGCACGCCGTCGCTACTGCGCACGCACAACTCTAAGAATATCGTCGAGCCGGCAGCTAACGCAGTGATAGTGCGATGCTCTCGGATCCTTGCCAACAACAATAGCGCAATGTTCGGTTGTATTGCGGCGAGTAAAGCGCTCAGTGTTGTGATTACCCAATACTTCGAGCGGAGCAACAGCGCGCTCAGAAGTACGGCTGCAAAGGCCACGACGGCGACTTGGCCAAGCGCGAGATCGCTTGTGAGTGGACCAAAAGCAATCACCAGAAATACGAGCGACAAAATACTCCACCTGTTGCCTGTGCGCAACAAGGCGGTTGTTGCCGCAACCACGGTCAGTGCAGCGAGTACGAGGATGCCTGCCCACAGACGCGCGGCATTTTGAAAACTCAGCCGAGAGAAAAGTGCCCACAGCGGTAGAGACATGGGTGGTCCCACGTACGGCAACAACTCGTAGCGGTTCGCGTCCACCCCCGGGACCTGCGCTTCCCTATACCAAATCGCCGAGCTGTAGGGATCGCCGCCTGCAAGCCAGGTCCCTCCGGCTGCATAGTAAGCTTCGAAGTCGCGCAGCAGCGGGCCGGGCGTGGCGCCAGGTCGGGCGAAAGCGAAGGCAGCCGTCAATGCAATCAGCGCGACGCCCGGAAAGGGAAAACGCGTTATCTGAGCGTTTCGATCATGAAACTGAGGTGGGGTGCACCGTTGAGATATGGCTGTTGAGCATCGCCGCAAAAAGGAAAGCGGCCAGCGAAAAATAGGCCGCTGCCACCCCGCCTCGTTGCAGTGCAGTGAGCCCGTAATACTGTGGGTCGATTTTGCCTTTCCAGGCGGCGATCACTTGCGGCAAGCTCAAAAGCACCAGTAGAAAAATCAGCGGGTTGTAAATTTTAAAGGCAAAGACCGCAACGATGAAAAGAACCAGCCCAAATATCCAGATCCGCGGAGAGATCGCGCCGACCACCCTTCCGCCGTCCAGCGGCATCAACGGCGCCAGATTGAAAAGGTTGAGGAAAAATCCCGTGTATGACATCGCGATCCAAAAATTGCTGTGCGTTTGCTGCCCGTAGAGGAAACACAGCACCGCGACCGCGGTTCCAATAAGGGGTCCGGCAAGCGCTATGTATGCCTCGTGCAATACCGATGCGGGCCGTCCCTTCATGTTCACAAATGCACCCATGAAGGGAATAAAGAACGGGAGAGTGCCCGGCACGCCGTAGAAGCGCATCATCCCAAGGTGCCCGAATTCATGGATGGCAATCATTAAGAGGAAAACAAAAGCGAACTTCCACCCGAAGAGAAGCGCATACAACCAGACGGATATGAAGAAGGACCCTGCAAAAGAAAACAGCTTGAGCCCGATGGCGAGAAATTTGAACTGGGCCAGAAAAAACAGGACGGTCTTAAACTTGGCCAGCAGTAATGCGAGCCCCACAGCCGCTCCGCCTCCGGCGTTTTTCAGCCCCTTTTTTTGGTCCGCAGGTGGCGCTTCATATTCCCCTTCCACGGGGTCGGCGCTCCAGCGGCGCGTATAGGGGTTAGAAGGAATGTTGCTATTGGGGTCTCGTTGATCGTGCACCTTACTACCGTTCCCTGTATTCCTTAGAAGCTCTTACCGCAGCGCAGAGTTCGCTGACCTACGGCGCGAACAGCACCCTTAAAGTGGAACCCCATATTGTCATACTAGGTGGCGGCTTTGCGGCGGTTGCGGCTGCGGCAAAGCTCGAGCGACTCTTGAGTCAAGACGAAGCTTCTATCACACTCGTGAGTCGGGAGAATTTTTCACTTTTTACGCCGATGTTACCGGAAGTTAGTTCCGGAGAAATCGACACGCGGCACGTTGTAACTCCCATTCGAACGCAATTGCGCCGCACGCAATTCATATTGGCTGAAGTAATGGCCATTGACTTCCAGCAGCGGCGGGTAGGGTTCGTGCACACCCTGCGTGGGAGCAGCGATTCCATCGCATACGATCAACTTGTGCTAGCGCTCGGGTCGGTGAGTTCTACGTTTGGTTTGCCGGGAGTTGCCGAGCGGGTGTTCGCTTTGAAAACGCTCGAAGATGCCGGTATTTTGCGCAACCGTTTCATGTGGTTACTCGAATTGGCTGATACCATTCCCGACACCTTAGAGCGGCGCACGCTGTTATGTATCGTCATTGTCGGTGGTGGTTTTACTGGGGTTGAAGCTGCTGGTGAAATGGTCGACTTGTTCAAAAACGTTGTGCGGTTTTATCGAAACTTGCGCGCCAGCGACATCCGCATAATTTTAGTGGAAGGTGGAGGGACACTGCTCTCGGGACTGCCGCCGAAAATGGGTTCTTATTCGATGCGTGATCTGCAGCGGCGCGGCGTGGAAGTTATCGTCGGCGACGGCGTTGCGCGGGCGGATGACGACGCTTTGATTCTTGCAAGTGGCCGCCGTATCCAAACGAAAACGGTTGTCTGGAGTGCCGGGGTTCGATCCAGCCCCCTTTTAGCGCAGACCATGCTTCCCCATGGCCGCGGAGGCACGATCTCAACGGCCCGCGACATGTCGGTGCCTGGCTTTGCGGGCGTGTGGGCGCTCGGGGACTGTGCGGCGATCCCCGACGGCAACGGCGGTGTCTATCCGCAAACGGCGCAGCATGCGATTCGGCAGGGGCCGGTCGTAGCGCGCAATATCGTAGCAACGTTGCGTGCCAAGCCCACGCAGAAGTTTCGCTACACTTCCTTAGGAATGATGGCTTCGCTCGGTGGCCACAAGGCGGTCGCACAACTGCCGGGCGAGCGCGTCTTGAGTGGCTTTTGGGCGTGGGTTTTGTGGCGCACCTACTACCTTTCCCGGCTGCCGGGTCTAGACCGGAAACTGCGGGTGGCATTTGACTGGACGCTGGAATTACTCTTTCCGCGGGACATCTCAGAATTACGCGTGTACTCGAAACGCGCCCAATCAAGCGCCGTGATCGATGCTGGTCTAGTGCCAAGAGACGCCGCGGCAAGCATCGAACCCTCTGATGTGAAAGCCTAGGAGGAAAGTATGGAGCTGCGTGAGCCGATCGGGCGCTTGATTCGTGATCCGCGCGAATTCACAAAGGATTTGAATTTTCCGCATCCCCCGGACTTGCGCATCTACGATGAAACATTGCGCGACGGCGAACAAATGCCTGGAGTTTGCTACACACCCGCGCAAAAGTTTGAAATCGCGGGACGCCTAGCGGACATCGGCGTGCACATTATGAGTGTTGGGTTTCCCGCCGCCTCTGTCGGGGATCGCAAGACGCTGCAACTTGTAGCGGCGGGCAAGCGCAAGGGCGATTTGCGCGATGTCGAGATCGTGGTCATGTGCCGCAGTAATCGGAGGGATATCGACGTCACAATCGAGTCACTTCAAGAAATCGGCCTTGCCCCTCGTGATGTGACCTTCTTCGTATTTACAAGCGGTAGCGATCTGCATCTGAAGTACAAGTTGGGAAAAATGCTTTTACGGCTAGAGAATCGAGATGAAAGCGAATGGTTAGACTTACCGCTGGAGTTTTACCGTGAGGCCAACATTCGGGCGCACTGTGACGCAATACGGTATGCGCGTGAGCGTGGCGTGGAGATCGTTGAATTTGGAGCTGAAGACGGCAGCCGCGGCGATGTGGGGTATTTCATCGATCTCTTCAAAGCCGGGTTAGCCGCGGGCGGCAATCGGCCCGCGTGGCCCGACACCGTAGGTTGCCTTACGCCCGAGGCTACCCGCTGGTATTGTAGCCGCATCGTGGCGGCAATGCCCGAAGACGTAGCGTTACTCAATCATTTCCATAACGATTACGGTTTGGCAACGATCAATTGTATCACCGCGCTGGCCTGCGGTTTCAAAGTTTTTTCGGTCACGGCAAACGGTTACGGCGAGCGTGCAGGGAACGTTCCCCTCCATCAGGTCGTGACCGCGCTGAACGTATTGTATGGGATAGAGATTCCTGGGTTTAAGTATGGAAAGCTGCGCGAATTGGCGCGTTTTATGGAACGCGTGAGCGGTATCCCGGTGGCTCAACATGAGCCAATCATTGGCGGAAAAGTATTCGCACACGAATCCGGGATTCACACGCACGCCATGCTGGTTGACCGGCGCATGTATGAAGCGGTGCCTGCATCACTGGTGGGCGGTGAAATGTCTTTCGTTTATGGTAAACATACCGGCGTTGCCGTCGTCGAGGAGGCGCTGCGCAAGAATTCTGGGATCCTTAGGC
>JALYZK010000068.1 GCA_030945705.1 Vulcanimicrobiota bacterium
TTGGCGCGGAGATCGAGCTTTCGTTTGACGATCTGTTGGCGAACGGACAAGCGGTGGGGCGATGCGAGGGCATGGTCGTTTTTGTTTTTGGTCCTTTACCGCTCGAACGCGCGCGAGTTCGGATCACCTCGGTCAAAGCGAAATATGCCGTTGGCGAAATGCTTGTAATTACGGTTGAGTCGCCGCACCGGGAGAAGCCGTTTTGCCCCGTATTTGGTGAATGCGGCGGTTGTCAGTTGCAACATCTTTCGTACCAAGCGCAATTGTCGTGGAAGCGTGATGCGGTGCGCAACGCACTTACGCGCATCGGTGGCTTTGTAGAGCCGAACGTTGCACCGGCCGTGGGTATGAAGATTCCCCGGTCGTACCGAAACAAGATGTCCTTGGTTGTGGATCGCTCCAACGGAAGCACGAAGCTCGGTTTTTATAAGCAACGTTCCCATCATGTGGTCGCGATCGACGGTTGCCCGATCGTGCTGCCGCAATTGGACCGATACATTCCGGCGTTGCAGGGTGCGCCTGCGGACACCCGCCATATCGTAGTTCGCGCCGGCCAATATACCGGCCAAGCCGTGGTAAGCTACACCACGGCGCGCCGCTCGGAGGCCGTCCGGGCCACTAGCACATCAGTCGAATCGAGACTAGAGGGCGTTACCGGACTGACCAACTCGTTTGACTTACGGGGAGAGAATGCGATTCTCGGGCGTTCTTCCGTCGTGCTTGCAGGAAAGGCTGAAATTGAAGAACGGATCGGTGGGCTTCGTTACCAGGTTTCACCCGGCTCGTTCTTTCAGGTCAATAGTGAGATCGTCGAGCGTATTTTTTCTTTCTTGAAAGATAAAGCCGCAGCATCTCGGCAGATCGTTGACTTGTATTGTGGTGCTGGGACCTTTTCGATATTTTTTGCCAGCCAGGGTGCGCGGGTCATCGGCATCGAGGAAAGCTTCACATCGATTGCGGAAGCGCACTCAAACGCGGACCTTAACGGTTTGCAAACCCAAGTACGATTTCACGCAAGCCGAATAGAAGAAGCGGTGCAACAGGACTGGGCTCGAGCGGCGTTCATGAGCTCCGATACGGTGTTTCTAGATCCACCGCGCAAAGGCACGGATGGACGAACGCTGCGAGCAATCGAAGCTGCGGGTGTGGCAAACGTTTGGTACCTTTCGTGCGATCCGGCGACGCTAGCGCGAGACTTGAAATTTTTGGTTTCTGCCGGCTACAAGATCCAAGAAGTGCAGCCGTTTGATATGTTTCCGCAAACTGGACACATTGAGACCCTCGTAATTTTGTCGCGAGAAAGAAGTGCCGCTTTGCGAGAGACCGCGACCAAGGAGTACGCAGATTTTGCCATCTGAAGTGATAGACGTTCGGTATGTTGCAAAGCTTGCCCGCATTGCCCTTACCGACGATGAGGTCGAAAAGTTCAGCGCGGAGCTTGGCGATTTGCTATCGCACGTCGATGCCATCTCGAAGCTTGATACCGAGCACATTGCCGCCACCGCGCAAGTAGTTACTTCTCGCAATGTTGACCGCCCGGATGAAACGGGTGCGTGCTTACCGCGTGACCTCGTTCTCTCGATGGCGCCTCGACCGCAGGGTCCGTATTTTCGCGTGCCTCGCATCATCGCGCAGGAAGAATGACAAAACCACTGATTTCGCTCGGCGCTCAAGAAATTGCGAAGGGTGTGTGCGCGCGGGAGTTTTCGGCCGCAGAGGTGACTGAAGCGATATTTGCTCGGGTCGAAGCGATCGACGATCGAGTTGGGGCATACTTGACGCCACTGCACAAACTTGCTCGCCAGAGCGCGCAAGAAGTCGATGCGCGAGTGAATGCTGGGGAAAGGCTCCCGCTCGCGGGCGTTCCACTGGCAGTCAAAGACAACATGTGCGTGGCGAAAACTCGAACGACGTGCGCGTCCAAGATCCTGGAGAATTGGATTGCCCCTTACACGGCGACCGCCGTTTCTCGCGTTCTTAATGCGGGCGCGATTCCTATTGGCAAGGCGAACATGGATGAGTTTGCCATGGGTAGCTCATGTGAGAATAGCGCGCTCGGCGTGACGCGCAATCCCTACGACCTTTCGCGAGTTCCCGGCGGTTCGACCGGCGGAAGCGCCGCCGCTGTCGCTGCGTACGAAGCCGCGATAGGATTAGGAAGCGATACCGGAGGGTCCATCCGCGAACCGGCGGCATTCTGCAATGTTGTTGGCTTTAAGCCGACCTACGGGCGCGTGTCACGCTACGGACTGGTTGCATTCGCCTCGAGCCTCGACCAGATTGGTCCCCTTACGCGCACGGTTGAAGATGCGGCTCTGGCGTACGATATCATTGCCGGGTTTGATCCACGGGATTCAACCAGCATCGATCTCCCGCTCGAAGCGACGGCCGGTGCGCTCGGCCGGGATCTCCATGGGATTCGAATAGGCATCGTCAAAGAGTTTGCAACGGAGAAACTTGGTTCGGAGATTGACGCGGTGTATAAGCGCGCATATCGTGATTTGGAAAAATTGGGCGCCGATCTGATCGAAGTCTCTCTCCCGACAGCCGACTATGGTCTTGCCACCTATTATCTTATTGCGCCCGCGGAATGTTCGTCGAATTTGGCGCGGTTCGACGGTGTGCGATACGGTTTGCGGGTGGAAGGTGCAGATGTAGGCGAAATGTACGAAGCAACGCGCTCCGCAGGGTTCGGTCCGGAAGTGAAGCGCCGAATCTTGATCGGGACCTATGCATTATCCAGTGGTTACTACGATGCCTATTATGTAAAGGCGCAGAAAGTCCGTACGCTGATAGCACAAGATTTTAGCAAAGCCTTCGAGCGGTGCGATTTGATTGCAGCCCCCGCCGCTTCATCACCAGCCTTTCAGTTCAATGCGAAAAGTGATCCGTACAGCATGTACATGATGGACTACTATACCATTCCCATGTCGCTCGCCGGATTACCGGCCCTTTCGGTCCCGTGCGGCTTCGTTACACCGGACGAAGGCAACGTTCCAATGCCCTTGGGTTTACAACTCGCGGCCCCGCTGTTCGCGGAGCCGGCGTTGCTCTCCGCGGCCCACGCCTACGAGCAATTCACTCATCACGCTCAAAAACTGAGCATTGACCAACGGCTTTCTCCCAAAACCGACTCTGCTACAGCATCGATGAGCGAGCTTTAATGCAAATCGGTTGGGAAGCCGTCATCGGAATAGAGTGTCATGTTGAATTGAAGACCAAGAGCAAGATGTTTTGCTCTTGTCCCAATGAGTTTGGCGGTGAACCGAATACAAAAATATGCCCTGTCTGTCTGGCGCTCCCGGGTGCATTGCCCGTTGCAAACAAGACGGCAATCGGGTTGATGGTGCGTGCCGGACTTGCTTTTGGAGCCGATATTCCTGTATTTTCAAAATTTGATCGGAAGAACTACTTTTATCCGGACATGCCGAAGGATTATCAGATTTCACAGTACGATATGCCGCTCACGCAGGGTGGCGCCGTCAGGTTTTGGCTTGACGACGGCACTGAGAAGAGCTGCCGCCTGACCCGCATTCATCTCGAAGAAGACACCGGCAAGTCAACGCACGCGGGCAGCACCGATGGGCGCATCGCGGGAAGCTCGCACTCACTCATTGATTTCAATCGCGCGGGCGTACCGTTAATGGAATGTGTCTCGGAGCCGGACCTGCGCAGTGCAGAAGAGGCGGTCGCATACCTGGAGGCGTTGAAGCGGACGTTCGTACAATTGGACATCAGCGACGTAAAGATGGAGGAAGGCTCGCTGCGTTGCGATGCTAATGTGTCGATTCGACCGTCCGGGACGACGGAACTTGGAACGAAGACTGAAATAAAGAACATGAATTCGTTTCGTTCCGTTCAGCGCGCAATCCAAAGCGAAATCCTGCGGCAAACCGAGATTTTGGATTCGGGCGGTCGAATTATACAAGAAACGCGCGGCTGGAACGAAACTGATGGGGTTACGCACAGCATGCGCAATAAGGAACAGGCCCACGACTATCGATATTTTCCGGATCCGGACTTGGTGCCGGTGCAACTGCAACAGACATTCGTAGATGAGATCAGGGAAAGCTTTCCGGAGTTGCCGGTTGACCGTTTGGCACGATACGTTGACTTGCGCCTGACGGTGGCACAAGCGTCCCAACTAACCGACAACGTGCCCCTCGCTGAATTCTTTGATGCCTGCGTTCGCTCCAGCGGCAAGCCGCAGCAAAGCGTTAATTTCGTATTAGGCGACCTTTCCAAGCTCGCTAACGAGTCGGGTATATCGGTCGCCGATTCGCGGGTAAAGCCGGAACATGTTGCCGAGTTAATTGAACTCGTCGAAAATGAGACAATTAATTCCAAGATTGCCAAAGATGTGCTCGCGCGTGTATGGGAGTCGGGAACCTCGACCAAGCAGATCGTCGAAAAGGAAGGCTTAGCCCAAACCAGCGATGCGGGTGCCATTGATGCGTTCATCGATCCGGTCCTCTCAAGCAATTCCAAATCGATTGCCGATTTCAAAGCTGGAAAAGAGAACGCCTTAAAATTCTTGATGGGTCAGGTGATGCGAGCAAGTAGGGGAAAAGCGAATCCGGTGTTGCTGGAAGCGCGTCTTCGGGAGCGCATCCTTCTAAGCTAAATGTTCCTTGCCGATGAGCGAACGCTCGAGACGCTGGATTTTTTTGCGGTCCGCGACCGCGTTGTCGCCAATACACGGACGGAGCGAGGATCGGTTCGCGCTGGCGAGCTCCTTCCGTTGGTCGATTTTGCACGGGTTCGTGAGGAACAGGCAGCGACAGCGCAAGTTCGGCAGCTTCTGGCAAGCGCTGATTTCTTCGTTGAAGGCGCGATCGACACAGCGGTGTTGACCGCCGCAGCGCAACAGGGCTCGGCCCTGGGTGCTTCCGATTTGCGCGCTGTTGCAGACGCACTTATTTCGGCAATGTCAGCATATCGCCGGGTTCGGGAAAACACACACGACGTTTTAGAGAAAGTTACTGCCGGGTTTGTTCCCTTGCTGCAGCTCCAAAACGCCATTACCGATGCTATCGATGAGGGAGCGCAAATTCTCGATCGCGCCTCGCCGGCGCTCCGTCGGTTACGCCGCGATCTTGTGGCAGCGCAAAATGAGGCGCGCGAACGGGTAAACTCGATGCTTCGATCTACCAAGTACGAGCGGGCGATCCAAGAATCGGTGGTAACGATTCGCGAGGGGCGTTTTGTCATCCCGATTAAAGCGGAGTTTATCGGTGAGGTTCCGGGAATTGTGCATGACAGCAGTTCCAGCGGTCAAACGTTATTCGTTGAACCGCTAGATTCGGTCCAAACCAATAATCGATTGCGTACCTTGCGGATGGAAGAAGAGCGTGAAGTTGCACGAATTTTACGCGAACTTTCGCGCGCGATTGGGGATCACGCCGAACAGATCGAGGGCAACATTGACATCTTGGCGTCACTCGACGTTCTTGTTGCTAAGGCTCGTATCGCGCAGAGCATGAATGCCATGGCGCCTTCGTTACTGGAAAAAGCGACCCTTGACATCCGCGAGGGCACGCACCCCTTGCTGGGTCAACGCGCTGTTCCTCAATCGCTGCTTCTGAGTGAGGAAATACGGCTCATTGTGGTTAGCGGACCGAATATGGGCGGTAAAACCGTTGCCCTAAAAATGGTTGGACTGTTTGTATGTATGACGTATGCGGGTCTGCAAATCCCAGCAAACTCGGGAACGCACATCGGACAGTTCGCGCGCGTCATCACCGATATCGGTGATGAACAATCCATCGCCCAGAACGCTTCAACGTTTTCCGCCCACCTGTTGCGGATGGCGGGAATATTAAAGGATGCGGATGCACATTCATTGGTACTCGTAGACGAGATCGGTGGTGGTACCGAGCCGTCATCCGGAGCTGCTTTGGCAGTTGCAATGCTGGAACGATTACTCCAGAGCGGGGCGTGCGCAATTGTGACCACGCACGTGACCGAACTTAAGCTCTTTGCCCATAAGCGGGACCGTGTTGCAAATGCAAGCGTGCGTTTCGATCCGGCAACCTTTGCGCCGACCTATCATTTGGATGTTGGTTCGCCAGGCCAATCCCTAGCTTTTCCGTTGGCTAGGGCTCTCGGGATCGATCCTCGGATTTTGCGCCGCGCCGAAGAGCTGCTTTCAACCCGCGAGCGGGATTACGAGCACGCGCTTTCTGAACTCTCGCGGCTCAATGCAAGCGCCGCGCAAGAGCGAGCCGCCTTACAGACCGAACGTTCGCATGTCACGCGACTGCAAGACAATCTACGCAAACGCGTGGAGACGCTGGAGAATGAACGGCGCGATTTTGGGCGTCAAGCGGAAGAGCGACTGCGCAAGGCATTGGGCGATTTCAGCACCGAACTGGCCCGCCGCACGCAGAGCACCACCGCCCGGCCGAAAGTCACTAACGCTCAAAGCACACTATTGACCCGGGTGCGGGACCAATTGCATCGTGACTTGGGGGTAAAGCCGCAGTTGTCCACAGACGTAGCGCCTGAGAGTAATTTCCAGCCCGACGACCAGGTCTACGTTATCTCCCTGGGACAAGAAGCGACCGTGCTGGCCGACAACGGGAATTCCATTTTGGTGAGTGTTGGGGCGATGAGAACTACAGTGGAAAGAGCAGACCTCCGCCGCACGCAGCGTCCACTGCAAAAAACCCGCGGCTCCACTGAAGCTGGCGCGGCCGCCCTCGCCGCGGCCACAAATGCCGTAATGGAGCTCGACGTTCGCGGTAAACGTTTCGTCGAAGCACAGCCCTTGGTCGAGAACTGGATCGACGAAGCCGTGCTGTCTGACCATTCGCCCCTACGTCTCATTCATGGTAAGGGAACTGGCTTGTTGGGCCGCGGCTTGCAAGAATATTTGCGCGCACACCCTAGCGTGGACACGGTGCGTTACGGCTATGATAACGAGGGAGGGAGTGGCGTAACCGTATTTGAACTGCGCTGAAAATATTGACAAACGCTGATTTATTAGACGGTTGCGATCATGTTGAAACCCGTGGAGAGTTTGAACATCGCCTGAAGCAGAATCGTCCGCTCACCGTAAAATTCGGCATCGACCCCACAGGTTCTGAACTACACTTGGGCCACGCGGTGATACTGCAAAAATTACGGCAGTTCAGCGAGGCAGGTCACCGGGTGGTGTTATTGATCGGCGATTTCACCGCACTCATCGGAGATCCCACGGGCCGAAACGAGCAACGCCCGCATCTTTCGCGCGAGCAGATCCAGACAAATATGCAAACGTATCGCGAACAGGCTGGAAGAGTTCTCGACTTAGAGCGCTCCGAAGTGATGTACAATTCCACCTGGCTTAGCAAATTGCAACTTAAAGACCTCGTCGAATTATTTTCGCAAACGACTGTGGCGCAGATGTTGGAAAGAAATGATTTTAGAACACGCTACAGCGCCGGAATTCCCATTTCCCTGCACGAGTTTTTATACCCGATCGCGCAGGCGTATGATAGCATAGCGCTGCGGGCCGATGTCGAGTTCGGCGGTAGCGAACAATTGTTCAATCTGCTGCTAGGACGCGAATATCAAACACGAGCCGGGCAGCCCCCGCAAGTATGCTTGACTTTGCCAATATTAGAAGGGATTGACGGGCGTCAGCGCATGAGTAAATCGCTCGGCAACTATATTTCAATTGGGGAGCCAGCAGAGTCACAATTCGGTAAATTGATGAGCATCCCAGATGAAATGATTCCGCGGTACGCCCGTCTTGCGGCTTTTCGCTCGCAGGATGAGTGCGATCGCCTAGCTGCCTCGCTGCGAGCCGGTTCCGCCCACCCCATGAATGAGAAAAAACATGTGGCAATGCAGGTTGTCTCGCTCTATCACGGGGTCGATGCGGCGCGCGCAGCGCGTGACTACTTCGAGCGCACGGTTCAACGTAAAGAAGCGCCCGCCGATGAAATGCCCGAACTCTCCGTAGTCAGCGGGGTCCACCTTGCCGACATCCTTGTAAAGGCGGGATTTGCCGGCAGTAAACGGGCGGGAGAACGTCTTATTTCCGGCAAGGGCGTCCGCATCGACGGAGCACCCATCGACGACCCGCGGGCGACGTGGACCTACAAGACTGCCGCGGTACTTTCCGTTGGGTCGCGAAAATTTGTGCGGATTGTTCAGACAAATAGCCGGCACTCGATGGACCAGGATGACTGAAAGTCTTGTACAATGGGCAAGTCATATGGCAGAAAGCGTCACATATACGCCCGCGCCTCGGATTACGGGCAAGAAATTGACGTGCAAGCGTTGCGGTCGCGTCCATGCTTATCCGGCTCCTGATACGCGCCCCGTTCGCTGCGAGTGCGGCTGGTGGTATCGCAATGATCGCGGCAGGATAAAAGAAGAGTTTCGGCCCCGCCTGGAGCCTTAGGCCTTTTTCAATCGTTCCACTAGTTGGCTAACCTCAGCGGAACTTAGCACGTAAACTTGCTTACAAAATTCGCACGTTGCTTCTGTTTGCGGGCGTTCGGATGCCATCTTTAAGAGCTCATCTCGGCCAAGACCGAGCAGGGCTACTTCCACTCTTTCACGCGTGCAGCGGCAAGCGAACTCGACCGGCGCTTGATGCATCTCGTTAAACTCTAAATCTCCACCCAGAGAATGCAACAGAGCCGACGGGTCGGCACCGTCGGCGATTTGCGTCGTTATGGGTAGCATTGTTTTGGCTCGCTGCTCCAGACCGCGAATCGCGTCCTCGTCTGCGCCTGGCAGGACTTGTCCGATTATGCCCCCGGCTGCCACTATGCCACTCCTGTCGGCGAGTACGCCCAGCGCAACGACGCTTGGAACTTGTTGTGAGTTTAATAAATAGGACGCTAGGTCTTCGGCAATCTCTCCTGAAACGAGCGGAACAATTCCGACGTACGGTTGCCCCACTTCATAAGACTTCGTTACCTGGAGAGAACCGTTTCCCACGGCCCGGCGCACATCGAATTTTCCACTTTCATTGAGTGGAACATCGACGTGCGGGTTCTTAGCATAACCACGCACGCCTACGCGGCCGTCACGCAACGTCATAACGTCGGCGACGATTCCGCGCAGCGGTCCATCTCCGGCGATCTGCAGACTAATGCGCTCTCGCCCTTTAAGACTCGTGCCGAGCAGCGCCGCGCCCGACATTAATCGGCCAACTGCGGCGCTAGCCGTTGGGGAGAGGGCGTGGCGCACTTGCACCTCACGAACCAACCGGGTGGTGATTCCGGCAACGAAGGCGACGCCTGCCCCAGGCGCAGAAGCAGTGATTAAGCAGTCGTGCATTGCGCCCTCGCACTTACCGAGGGCGACGGCTTTTCCTGCCCGAAATACGGTGCTTATGCGCGTTGCGGTAATCCACGGACCGAATTTAAACTTACTCGGTGAGCGAGAACCGCACATCTATGGAAGGGAAACGTTGCCTGACGTTAACGCGCAAATCATCCATGCGGCATCTGAGTTAGGTATCGAAGTTCGTTGTTCACAGTTTAGCTGCGAAGGGAGCATCATAGATGCGCTGCATGCTGCAGGTCGCGACGTTGATGCCGTTGTTCTCAACCCGGGAGCATACGCGCATTATTCGTACGCCATCGCTGATGCGATAACGGCCATCGGGATTCCAGTAATTGAGGTGCACTTATCAAACACTTATGCCCGCGAGCAGTTTCGCCGCATCAGCGTGCTGGCGCCGGTCTGCATGGGGTCCATCGGCGGATTCGGCAGTAAATCGTACGTCTTAGCTTTACGAGCCTTCGCGGATCTACCGTCCTCTTGAAGCGCAAAGCCGCATGCCGCCTGCATTTTCACGGCAAGTGCAGGAGGGACCGGGTAGCTTGCAAATATGAGGCCAGGCGTCCATGCATCATTTTTAACGAGCTGCTAAGGAGATTTTCATTTGACTAAAGCCGATCTAATTGGTTCCGTTGCTGAAGAGTTTGAATTAACCAGACGCCAAGTGACTGAAGTCGTCGATATGGTATTTAGTGAGATTACCGGTGCGTTACAAAAAGGCGATAAGGTCGCCCTCGTTCCCTTCGGAAGTTTCGTTGTGCGCCAACGCAAAAAACGCGAAGGCCGAAACCCAAAAACAGGTGAAAAACTGACGATTGCTGCCCGAAAAGTTCCGGCCTTCCAAGCTGGGAAAGCTCTGCGTGATGCCGTTGGCGGAGCAAAGAACGGCGCAAAAAGAAGCGGCGCTAAGAAAGGCTCCGCTAAAAAGGTCGCAAGCAAGCGGTAGACATCGGTCCTGTTGACCGAGCAGAAATTTCGGGTGCGGTAGAAATATTCCAGCGCGCATTTGGGATGGAGCACTCAAATGCGTTGCTGGATGTCTGGAGTTTCCTAGCACTCATCGAACCGTACGGGTTCCTTGTCGCGCGCGAGGACGGCCGGCTTGTGGGTTATGCGATTTTCGTGCAGAGTTTGTCGCGAGTCCAGCGTGAAGCGGTGCGCAGTGGCCAAGTCTTTAAGTGGCTGATGCATGCGCTTATGGGTCGCTATAAATTTCGGATTGACAAAAAACTGCGTACTTTACGCAATAAGGCAAAGTTTCTCGTCGCTGGACAGAGGTTCCGAACCCGAGGGGACGCGCAACTCTTAAATATTGCGGTAGAACCCGGTTTGCAAGGGAAGGGGATCGCTAAGCAGTTGGTCCGCGTGGGCCTGTCAGTCATGCGCTCCGTACGCGTTTCCGAAGTGCGCTTAGAAGTGCGACCGTGGAACGTTCCTGCGGTCCGCGTGTATGAGTCAACGGGCTGGCGGGAAGTCGGACGCACCCGCGACTTGGAAGGGGAATGGATTGTAATGGTCGCTAATCCGTGAGGTAGAAGACGCGGGCTGTGGCGCAGCTTGGTAGCGCACTTGACTGGGGGTCAAGGGGCCGCAGGTTCAAATCCTGTCAGCCCGACCACGCTAAAAGCCTTACAAACCTTACGTTTGTAAGGCTTTTGTCTTGAACGGCTGAGTGTTCACTCGCTTGCTTAAGTACAGCCTATATACAGCCTAAGTGGGCTCCATGAGAAGCTTATTGACGGCCTCTGCGCCACGTCGTTGAGCCTCTGATACCTGGTGGGTATATACGTCCAAAGTAATCGAGGCGCGGGAGTTTCCGAGCATAGCTGAGAGGTCCCGCACAGGCATGCCCAGGAGGAATTCAGGGTAGCCCAACTATGCCGCAGCTCGTGAAACGATACATCCGGCAACCCGGCTTCACGAAGTAGCGGTTTAAAGGCCCGCCGTACGAAGTTGTGCCGATCCAACGGGCGATGAGTCTCGCCTACGAACAAAAAGTCTCCTGGCTTCACGTAGTCCTCGACTTGCATGCGTTTACGGTGATTCACCAAGGCTTGGACGCAGAAGGCCGGCAAGGGGATGTTTCTCTTTGAGGCCTTGGTCTTGAGCTTCGCGCTCTTTCCGTCCTGAAGTTGTGTCTCGATGGCAAGCATCGCAGCATCTAGATTGACGTGCATCCAACGCAAGCCAAGTATCTCGGCTTGACGTGCGCCAGTTCCAACGGCAATAGCGATTGCCGCCTCGTAGCGTGAGCCACGAGCTGCAGTTAATAGACGGCGCAGTTCATCCGCATTGAGCGTCTCGCGTTCTTTGGCCTCGTAGTGCGGTTTAGGTATGCCCTTGCAAGGATTGTGGTTCATCACGCCATTGTATTCAGCCGTCCCCAATGCTGAATTTAGGAGTGTAAAGGATAGCTGCAACGCTCTTGCTCCGACTTTAGCCTTTTGCAGAGAAACGATCCAGGCCCTGATAGCTTCGCGTGTTAGCTTGTGTACATGCACAGCGCCGAGGTAAGGGACAACATGGTTACGCAGCATCGTATCGTAGGTAGCCAAAGTCGATGCTCGACGTTGCACCGCAACATCCTTAAGCCAGCCATTCAGGTATTCCGACAGACTCAGCCGACCTTCTTTGAAATTAGAGACTTGCCCACTCTCGAGCATCAAAGTCTTCAAGCGCTGTATCACGCGAGTCTTCGTCTTGCAGTATATCTGTTTGCGGAGGCGCTTCTTTATCGGCCGACGCCGCTCGTCGTGCCCGACGACTTGCGGTGGCAACTCCACGGCCGCGCTCCATAACCCGCGACCCTCGTGGAAGAAGACCGCGCCACTGCCCTTGGGGCGTCGTTCTTCATTCTATGCAGCGGTCTTGATTACAGTTACCACATGGTACCCATTGCTTGTCTGTTTCGCAAGGAAAGTAGACTTTTCTGCAAACATTGACATCCTTGAACAGCGTGAGCAAACCATCGCGCTTCTCACCGCTAGTGCAGAGATCCATTCAATACGAAACATTTTGCGAAGCATTGGTGCTCCGAACCAAGCAGGGCATCAAGACCTTTCGCCGCAACGATCTCCAGTTGCACTACCGCGCAAGGAAAGCGACAGTAGCTAATACACAAGCATGCAGGTAGATGACCATCAGTAGGGCAGAACCAATTAACTGGCGGGTGAGTCGTATGATGCGTACCCCCTCCTCTATCGGCATGCACGAAGTCGGCAGTTACGCGGGAACCCGAAAAGAATTCCTGGGCTTA
>JALYZK010000087.1 GCA_030945705.1 Vulcanimicrobiota bacterium
GTATATGAAGGACCCGCATTTTGATGGCGTGCAATGTCACTCTGCATGACAATGCGACCGCAGACAGTAAGGCCGCCCTCAACGCCACAGGCCCACGTCTTCGAGGGTGGGACGGGGTTCAATTTCCAGGTCCCGATTTAGAATTCCACGTCTTTGAATCGGGCCGGATCGTAATTTTTGTCTCGCTTGTTCCGGGGAGTGTCTTTCCACCAGGCGCTATACCTTGCGAGCCACTCGAAATTTTCTAAGATGTATTCGTTATTTTCAAGTTTTCGGCGGCGTTGCACGAACTCGCTTATATTTGCCCAGCGCTGACGGAGGGCAAGGCCCACGGCGTCTACAAGCAACGATGCATCAAGCACTCGGCGCCGTGAGAGGCAGGCGATCGTTTCGACGAACTGGCCGACGATCATAAAGTCGCGAGCGTCTTGCGAGTTCTCGAAACCCGCGCGAATATCTTGATCTTTAGGGTAGCGTTCGTTCACCGACTGCAGGCGGTCAAAAATTTCAACAACCCGGGGGTCAGTCAGCCGTTTGATGGCTTCGAGAATGGCCAGCGCGTTCCGTTCATGTTCCATTTGCCGCACCTGGCGGGCCAGCAAAAAAGTGGTACACACCAGGGCTAATAACGCGATTCCAATTGAGGCTACCGACGAAATAAACTCCGGGCTCATAACAGTACCTCCGAATGGATCTAGCCTTCTCTTTCGCCGGCTCGGCGCATGCTGCGGGCACCGGTCTACGGCGGCCAGTCGCACCGCGCGATGATCACTACAGACGATTGGTCGAAGCTCTTCCTATAGGTACGCATGATTTCGCATTATCACTTGAATACGCGGTCAACGTTGCCAGCCTGGCTCCGGGTACAGCTCAATCACCACAAGGCTTCTTCGCGCAATATTAACAGAGCATCTTCGTTTTTGTTCGACAGAATGAGTAAACTGGGTGGTATAACATTATCAGCGGTCGGGGGGCTCTTCTTGGATATGCGGTTCGATTCGATTTCACTTCGCGTTTTCCAATGATAAATCTGCAAACATGCACGAACACTCAGCAGATGGCCGGAAGTTGGTGCTCCTGACTGGTGCGGCGGGCGCTGTTGCAAGTATGGTGCGTCCCTCCCTGCGAAAACTTTACAATGTTAGGCTTAGTGATAAAAAGCGTGTATCGACCTTGTCTTACGGTGAACGTTTTGTAAAGGCGGACTTAAGAAATTTTTCCTCTTTGCGACGAGCCGTCAGGGGAGTTGATGCAATAATCCATCTAGGCGCCGTTTCGAAAGAAGGCCCTTTCAAGATGATAGAGCTTGCCAATATTGCAGGGATTTACAACGTCCTGGAAGCTGCAAGGTTGGAAGGCGTGAAACGCCTGATTTTTGCAAGCAGCGGCCATGTGACCGGATTCTACCCCCGTTCGCATCGGACCACCGTTGACCACCACGTACGCCCGGACACTTTGTACGCCGCAAGCAAGGCGTTTGGCGAAGCGCTATCGAGCCTTTACGCGGACAAGCACGGCTTAGAAATCTTGTGCATCCGCATCGGTCACGTTACGTTGGTACCGCAAGACACAAGTTCCAATATCTGGGTCAGCCCCGACGACCTGCTGCAGCTCATCCGGCTTGGACTTGAAAGTACATCGCTCCATTACGATATCGTGTATGGCGTTTCAGACAATCCTCTCAAATGGTGGGATAACAGCCATGCGGAGCGGCTCGGATACCGTCCTAAGCACAGTGCGGCCGCGTTTACCAGTATCGCGCATTCGAAAGCACCCGATTCAATTGCCGATTTTTTCCAAGGCGGTAATTTTGCTTCACGAGGATTTGCCGGAAAGATTCCTCAAACTACGTAAGCACGTCCCTCGCAGTAAATCCAGGACTCTAATGCGCCGCGCATAACCTAGCAAATTTAATGGCCCCGCGGAACGTACTCGTTATCGGCTCGGGCCCTATTATTATAGGGCAGGCAGCCGAATTCGATTATGCGGGCGTCCAAGCATGCAGGGCGCTACGCGAAGAAGCGCATCGAGTCGTGCTCGTAAATTCAAACCCGGCCACGATCATGACGGATCCCGAAATAGCGGATGCCGTCTATTTAGAATCGTTGACGGCTGCGTCGCTCGAAGCCATTATCGAGCGCGAGCGACCCGATGCAGTGCTGCCGACGTTAGGCGGACAGACCGGGCTTAATCTTGCAGTGGAATTACATGAAAACGGCGTGCTCGAGCGTTTTGGCGTCGAGCTGCTTGGAACCCCCGTGCAAAGCATAAAGCTGGCGGAAGACCGGCAACTCTTTAAAACAAAAATGCTCGAGATCGGGGAGCCGGTAGCCCAGAGCGCGATCGTCACCGACATCCCATCGGGCATTCGTTTTGCGCGCGAGCACAGTTACCCACTGGTCGTACGCCCCGCATATACTTTGGGTGGCACCGGCGGGGGTATCGTGTACGATGATGCGCAGCTGAGCGAGACACTTGAGAATGGACTAAGCGCCAGCCTCATCCATCAGGTTCTCTTAGAGACATCCCTCTTGGGCTGGAAAGAGATCGAATATGAAGTGCTGCGCGATCGCGCCGGAAATTGCATCATCGTGTGCAACATGGAGAACATCGATCCCGTTGGGGTGCACACCGGCGACTCAATCGTTGTTGCCCCATCGCAGACGCTTTCCGATCTCGAATACCAAATGTTGCGCACTTCGAGCTTGAACGTCATTCGCGCCTTGAATGTCCAAGGCGGTTGCAACATTCAGTTTGCGCTGCATCCCCAGCGCAGTGAATACCGTATAATTGAAGTGAACCCACGCGTTTCACGAAGTTCCGCGCTGGCATCGAAAGCAACCGGATATCCTATTGCTAAGATTGCCACGCGCATTGCTCTGGGACGGACTCTAGACGAAATCGACAACCCCGTAACGGGCGTCACCAAGGCAGCGTACGAACCTACGCTCGATTATGTCGTCGTCAAGATTCCACGTTGGCCCTTTGATAAGTTCCCGCTTGCGGATACGCGCTTAGGCACACAAATGAAATCAACAGGCGAAGCCATGGGCATCGGGAGAACGTTCGCCGCCGCGCTCCTTAAGGCAATACGCGGTCTGGATCTTAAGCGCGAAACTCTCACAGGCAACACGTTATCGGGATGGAGCAGCGACGAACTCCGCTTGATCGTAGCGCAGCCCAATCACGAAAGGCTTTTTGCGATTGCGCAACTGTTACGCCGGCGAACGCCAGTGCGTCAAATTGCCGATCTCTGCTCGATAGATCCCTTCTGGCTGCACGAGATTGCCGAACTGGTCGCCCTTGAAGAACGTCTGCGGTTGACCAGCAACCCGGACGATTCACGCATCGCTGCAGAGTCCGCCTATTCGCAGGCCGGTATTGCCATGCTTCGAGAGCCTGCGCATGACACAACGCCTCAGCATGACGCCGCTGTGTTTCGTATGGTCGATACGGCGGCCGCAGAATTCCCCGCTCGCTCTCCATACTATTACATATCGCACAACGAACGTGACGAAATGCGAGCGCCCGAAAATGAGGCGGTGGTGGTTGTTGGCAGCGGGCCGATTCGCATCGGGCAGGGGATAGAATTTGACTACTCATGCGTTCATGCTGCATGGGCTTTGCGCAAAGCGGGCTGCGCGGCTGTAGTAGTCAACAATAACCCCGAGACGGTTTCAACGGATTTCGACATATCCGACACATTGGTTTTCGAGCCGCCGGGCGCCGACGAAGTCGAGGCCGCGTATCGCGCTACCAGAGCACGCGGTGTCATGCTTGCCTTCGGCGGACAAACGGCCATAAATCTCGCAGACGAACTAACTCGGCGCGGGGTGCGAATCATCGGAAGCGACCGGACCAGCCTCGATATGGCTGAGGATCGCCACAAATTCGACGAAGCGCTGCATCGGCTAGGCGTCGCCCGCCCCTCGGGAAAGGCCGCGACCTCATTTCGTGAAGCACGCGCTATCGCGCGCGAGCTGGGTTTTCCGGTGTTAGTGCGGCCCTCCTACGTCCTCGGGGGGCGCGGCATGGAGCTTGTCTACAATGAGGGGCAACTGGCATCGTACGCCGAGTCGGCACCATCCATTGCGCCCGGGGCCCCACTGCTGGTCGATAAGTACCTGCCGGGTTTGGAAGTCGAAGTGGACGCTGTTTTTGACGGTCGCGACATTCTTATTCCAGGAATTTTCGAGCATATCGAACGCGCCGGAATTCACTCCGGCGATTCGATCAGCGTCTATCCAACGCAAACCATTTCCATTCAGATGGAAGAGCGGATCGTAGACGTCACGACTGCTATCGCCCGCGAGCTTGGGATCCGTGGGCTGATCAATATTCAATTTGTGATCCATAACGGCGACTTGTACATCATAGAAGCGAATCCGCGCGCGAGCCGAACGGTTCCCGTAATATCCAAGGCAACCGGAATTAATATCGTGGCAGCAGCAACTCGCATTGCTCTTGGTGAGCGGCTCCGCGATATGGAATACGGCACGGGGTTGCGACCTCGAGCCCCGTTTACGGTAGTAAAAGTTCCCGTTTTTTCATTCGCAAAGATGCGTGGAGTCGAAACCATTCTAGGACCGGAGATGAAATCCACCGGCGAAGTGCTGGGTATTGATGAAACATTTGCAGGCGCGCTGCGCAAAGGATTTATGGCCGCGGGCATCCGCCTGCCGCAAGTCGGCGGGACCATCCTGGCTACGATCGCCGATGAAGAGAAAGCGGCTTCGATTCCGGTTCTGCGCCGTTACGCCGCCTTGGGCTTCAAAATTTATGCGACCGGCGGTACTTCAGAAACTCTCCAGCGCGCTAACATCGGCGCAACCTTCATTAACAAAATCCAAGACGGCTCCCCGCACACCTTAGACCTTATTACGTCTCGCGGGGTCGATTTGGTTATCAATGACGCAACCGGTCCCAAAGAGCTCAACGATAGTTACCGCATTCGCCGCGCCGCCGTTGAAGCAAACATCGCCTGCCTTACAAGTCTGGACACAGCTCGAGCCCTGGTTGAAGCGCTGGAGCACAGTGCCGGTCCCCCGCGAACACTGCAAGAATACCGCGGTATGCCGCAATTACAAACCGCCGGCACGTAGTATGACGAATAAGGCGATCGCACAAATTCGCACGACCTTCGTCTTGCTCTTCATGCTCTTAGCACTGCGTCAACTTTGGGTCCAAGTGATCGCCGGACCCGGCATCTCTGCAAAAGCGCATAATCCGCGGCATGCTTTAACGGGCGAAGGTCGTGGTTCGATCTTGGCAAGCGACGGTACCGTTCTCGCTCGAACGATAAAGCACAAACGCCAGTACCCCTATGGAGAATCGCTAGCGCAAACCGTCGGTTATGTCTCTGCTCGTTATGGCACTTCGGGTATCGAAAACGCCTACGACGATGAGTTAACTCCACCGGCCACCTTAGGAAATACGCTCAGCCAAATAATGCAAATCTTCGATGCGCTGCGCGGCGCTACGACCGTCGGCAAAGGCGCCAACGTGGTGACGACGCTCGATCTCACGGTGCAGCAAACCTTGGCAGCGCAACTCTCCATGCACGGACGCGCTGCAGGGGTCGTTATGAATCCCAGAAGCGGCGCTATCTTAGCGATCGCCAGCGTTCCTAGTTTCGATCCGAATTCTCTGGATGCCGCCTTCACGAGTGTTTCGCAAGATCCTCAAAGCCCATTACTCAACCGGGCTACCGATGGCTTGTATCCGCCTGGTTCGACATTCAAGATCGTAACCGCCGCAGATGCACTCGATAGCAGCGTGGTTAGCATGAATTCAACGTTCAGCGATCCGGGCTATTTTACGGTCGGTAGCTTTACGGTTCAAAACTCCGAACAAGAAGCCACCGGAACCGAAGATCTCACAGGCGCGTTTGCGCTATCGAGTAACGTCGACTTTGCGCAGATCGCCATAGCCCTGGGTATCGAACGATGGTATGGCTACGCGGACCGTTGGCGACTTGGCCAGTCCCTGGACTTTCAGCTGCCCTCGCAAACGGATCGGGTCCCCCCAAAGTCGACCGTATCCCAG
>JALYZK010000088.1 GCA_030945705.1 Vulcanimicrobiota bacterium
TCACTGGGTCGTTGACGTCGTAGGGCGCCACGAGTGGGATGCTGTCAATGAGAACTGGGTGCCCGATCAACGAATCGGCTGGCGTTCTACCGACGGGCTCAAAAATTCGGGAATCGTCGGCTTTCAATCAGCCGGCACTGGATACACCCGCATGGACGTTGCTATCTCCTACGACCCTCCGGCCGGCATTTTTGGCGACATCGGAGAGGCGTTGGGCGCAGGAAAGGCTTTTGAGAAAAAGCTACAGCATGATCTGGATCACTTCGCTTTGATGGTGCAAGAAGCTCCAGTCGGCGCACTTGATCCGGAGTCATCGGCATATCTCTTTCACGACGACAGCGCCGCAGCAAAAGGGGAAACGACGCGTTCGCAAGAGGAGTCGATGGCCGAGCCCACGGGCGCAGGGCTGCCGGGAGTCACGGGCAGCGTCGAAGGAACAGTCTAAGGCCACAGGCGGCTTGAAGACGCTGTGGTCAACGCCGAACTTCCCAAGGGAACGCTAAGCCGTTCCCTTTTTCGTTGACCGGTCGCCCGTCCGGGCGTCGGCCTCGCCGGAGTCCACATCGGGATCGAGCTCTTGGTCTTGTTGCTGGTCCTCCCGCTGCGCGGGCGACGGCATGTTTTCTTCAGTTAAATCGTCTTGATACAAGTCTCTGCGTTCCACGACACCACCTCCCTGTTCTCCCTACCCAATAAACGCAATTCGATTCATTTGCAACAAAACGCATATATATGCGGTAATTTAGTGTGTCATACTACGGATGCTGCCAACCCGAGCAGCAACTACGACATAAAGGAAGATACCGTGAACACCCCCGTGGATCGCAAAGCGCCCAAAAAAGAAGCAGCCCAACCAAGAACTACGTTTACGCACGTAATTGCGCTGACGGCTTCAAATAGTTCGTTTGCTGGGTGGGGTCCAAGAATCAGCGGACCGACGGCGCTTATTAAGAACTGGAACTGATTCAGGAGACCCGCAAAAGTACTTTAATTGCGGTTCGCGCGTCCATGGCGGCGTAACCCTCCGCAACGCGTTCCAGCGGAAGCTGTAAATCGAAAATTGGGGACGCATCGAGCGATCCATTTAGAACATCTTCTAAGAGCTCGGGGATATAGGCACGCGCGGGAGCGAGAGCACCGCGCAAAGTGACGTTCCCCGAAAATAAGCGCCTGAAGTCTACCCGCTCGAGGCCATGGGGCACCCCGACAAAACTCACCGTACCCCCCTCGCGCACAATCTGTAAAGCGAGATCCATACTGTTCTGGCCGCCGACAGCTTCGAGCACGGCAGAGGCGCCACCGTGAGTTGCTTCGATTATTCTTTGTGCTACGTCGGGCTCGCGAGAATCGAAGATGGCCGTTGCGCCAAAATCTTGCGCGACCCGCAACCGCTTGGCATTATGCCCCACTGATATGATCTCGTGCACCCCAAGTCGCCGTGCCGAAAGAACAGCGCACAAGCCCACTGCGCCGTCACCGATTACTGCAAGAGTTCCGCCTTCCCGCGCACCAGCCGATATTACCCCGTGATGGCCCGTGCACAGTACGTCGGTAAGGGAGAGTGCCGAAGCGACTTTCCGCTCGTCACTTTCGATGCTTTGCGGCATCCGTACGAGCGTACCGTCCGCCAAGGGAACGCGTACCGCTTGAGCTTGAGCACCGTTAGCGTCGTCACCCCAGCTCTGTCCGCGTAAGCACGACGTCTGCAAGCCGGCGAGGCAAAACTCACAGGTTCCGTCTGAAATAGCAAACGGGGCAATAACCCGATCGCCGCTGCGAATTGAACGGACCTGTGAACCAACTTCTTCCACAATCCCGATGAACTCGTGTCCCGTGCGCTCTCCTGGCTGCCATTGCGTTACGCCTCGGTAAAACCAAAGATCCGAACCGCAGATTGCCGCGTGCGTCACCCGCACCAGGGCGTCGCTCGATTCCCGCAACTGTGGGTCAGCCACGGTTTCGAGCCGCACGTCACGCGCCGCGTGGTAAACGGTAGCCTTCACGGGCGCTCCCCTTGAGCTTCTGCCAGATCCCCTTCGACGATCATGCGCTCTTTACGAACCATTCCTGTGTCGTCAGCGCTCATGACCGCATCTTCACGTAGGTTCTCATTGCGCGTTACGTCGTTATAAGCTTCCGGTTGAGCATCTGCTGCCGCTCCAGACCCCAAGATTCGCCGCAGTTGCTCTTCGTCACCGGTTGCTGCCCGAACGCGCACGGTAAGCGTAGGGACCACCCCACTAACATCGATCGCTTCCTGAGGGTAATTGAGAGACCGCACGTCCGAAATCGCCTGTGTGGCAGTGTCTTTATCGGCGAAAACCCCGGTAATAATGTTTTCGTTCATACTTTGGGTGACCCACTTTCTGATTACG
This sequence comes from Vulcanimicrobiota bacterium, assembly GCA_030945705.1. GTDB lineage: Bacteria > Vulcanimicrobiota > Vulcanimicrobiia > Vulcanimicrobiales > Vulcanimicrobiaceae > JALYZK01. The sequence goes on from JALYZK010000088.1 coordinate 2,376, forward strand.
AAGTGAACGGTTCGTACGGAGCGACTGGTAGTAAGACGCGATCGATCTCCCGGAGTATTTGCGGGCTTAGATCAATGTCACTGGCCCCCACGTTTTCTTCCACATGCTCGACCTTTGTTGCACCGACGATGACACTACAGACCGCGCGCTGTCGCAAACACCATGCCAGCGCTAGCTGGGCCATGGAACAGCCTGCTTCCTGCGCTATCGGTTTGAGGGTTTGGACGGCATCAAGCACCGGTTGGGTGAAATATTCTTCCATGAAATCCTTTGCGTCGCCGGCGGCGCGCGTTCCGGGCGGCGGATTACTTGCTGAGGTGTATTTGCCGCTTAGAATCCCCATGGCCAGGGGCGAAAATACCACGTTGCCCAAACCGTAGCCCTCGCAAACGGGTAAAACTCGATCTTCGATGCGCCTCCATAGCGCACTGTATTGCGGCTGATTGCTGATCGGCACGCTCCAGCCACGCGCGCGACAAACATTTACGGCGTGTGCAATTTGATCTGCATTCCATTCAGAAACCCCCCAATAGAGTGTCTTTCCTTGCCGGACAAGGTCACTCATCGCTTCGCACGTTTCCTCGATTGGCGTTTCCACATCATATCGATGACACTGGTACAGATCCACATAATCGACCCCTAAGCGGCGTAACGAAGCATGCATAGCTTCGAAAATATGCTTGCGTGAAAGGCCGCGCTCGTTTGGCCCCAGGCCCATCGGAAAATATACCTTTGTTGCGAGAAAAACCGAAGGGCGGAACAATTCCGCGATGATTGGAGCCAGAACTTCCTCCGCGGCGCCGCGGGCGTACACGTTGGCAGTGTCCAAAAAGTTTACGCCGAGGTCATAAGCCCGGCGAACGCATGCTCGCGCAACATCGCGTTGCACGGAGCTTCCATACGTCAACCAAGAACCCAGCGCAACGCTCGATACTTTTACACCAGAATGGCCCAGGGTGCGATATCGCATGTACGAATCCTTACTTAGACGCGGGGAACGCGGTAAAGAATGATGCGTTCGAAGAACCGCAGAAAACGCATCCACCATTCCTCGCGAGGAACGATGGGTTCCGTTAAGATGACCTTCATCCCGAATATCTTTGCGCCCAAAACATCTGTGAAAAGTTGATCGCCGACGACTACGGTGGATTGCCTATCGGTCTCGATCAACCGCATTGCCCGCAAGAAACCGCGCGGCGAAGGTTTGCGGGCATTAGGGATGCACGGGATCTCCAGACCCAACGCGATATTACGCGCCCACTGGGTGGCATTGTTGGTCACCATGGCGACTTTGAAGCCGTGCTCCAGCGCATCTCGGACCCATCGCGCAACCGCTTCATCAGGCGCCCCAATACGATAGCCCACAAGCGTGTTATCCAAGTCAACAATGATGCCTACGATTCCATCTTTTCGAAGCAATTCCAGTGAAATGTCGTTTATACGCTTAGCAAACGATGTAGGTCTAAGCCAGCCGCCTTTCCATTTCACGTCGGTGCGGCGGTGCCGGATTTCGCGGGAACGAAAACCGAAAT